>CAMLKV010000113.1 GCA_946480635.1 uncultured Flavobacterium sp. | reverse complement strand
GTCCGTCAACAACAAGTTTAGGCAAAGCACAACTCACAAAAACTGTTAATTTGTTTGTTTTTACAAGACTACCTAATCCTATTTTAATATGGTTTTGTTTTGGATCAATTTTTTCTAAAATAGATTTATATTCAATTGCTTCACGAAGTTTTGAAGAAAGCTTTTCTTGTTCTAAATGCATCATAGACAAACCTGTTTCATGTTTGTCTCCAGCAGAGCCTTTGGCATCGTTTAAAGAATCTTGAGTTAATCCTTCAATCATGTCCTGAAAAACATCTATTTTATCCTGAATAATTTGAAGGTATTTATGATGAATTGTTTTTTTAAGGTTCATACTGATTTATTTATGTTCATTTTCTTTGCTTCTCCAAAGAAAACGAACCAAAAGAAAGGAGACTTTTGCAAGGTATTTTTGTTTCACAAAATCACAAATAAAATTCTAAATTTCCTACAAGGATTCGGAAATTTTAAACGAATTTTATTTGTTATACTTCGCAAAAGCTCAAAGGGCCTCTCCTTAAAACAATATCTTTTTAAAAATCGAATTTATAACTCGCACCAAAGATACCTTTCACTCCTTGTACAGGGTAATTTAACCAACGGTTATAGTTTTGGTTTGCTAAATTATTTCCTTTTAAGAAGAATGTAAATCGGTCATTGAATTTGTAGCCTATATGTGCATTGATATCAAAATAGCTGTCAAGCGTTTGTGTTTCGTCAGGAGTTGAAAAACCTGAAAAACTTGTAAATTCATCTTTTCTTTCACCAACAAAATAAAGCTGAGTTCCCGCGTACCATTTTTTACCAATATTAAAATCGGCAGTTAATGATCCTTTTACTGTTGGCAAATTCCAAGCTTCTCTTTCAAACTTTGTTCCATAATCCATAACTTCAGCGTTGATTCCAAAAGTTACGTTTTTATTGATATCAGCTTTTATCTCTCCAAAGAAAGAAAGTGTTTTAATATTGTCATATACTACAGTGAATGAATTTCCGTAACTATAATTCGCTGACGCATCAGACAATAACGGATTGGTTTTAAATAACGGTTTATTATTTGTTGCATCATAAGATGCTCTTACATTATAAGCCACAGCACTCGCCAATTTGCCTCTTAATCCTGCATTGGTTATCTGAAGGCTCGATGAATAATGTTGGCGACAAAAATTTATTTACCGAAGCAAAATCTGCGTAAGTATTTTGTTTCAAACCTCCTTCTGCTCCAGCCACAAAAACCATTAAATCACCAACTAACTTATATGAAGCATTAATTTTAGGATAGATAAAGAAATCACTTTTAGTGTTATTTTCAACACCTGCAAACACATCTTTCATTCTTGAAAAATAAGCAAAGTCTGCGCCAAGTTCGATTGATAAATCATCTCTTAAAATTTTGAAGCTAGGATTCGCATTTACTATGAAATTCGATTTTTCAATTCTATAATCAGTACCCGCAACAGGAGTTGTTAATTGATAAGATGTATCGAATTTTGTATTCAAATAATCTAAACCAAACTTAACTTTTACAGCAGATTCTCCTACATCGAAATTAAATACTGGTTTAATGATGAATCTATTCTCTGAAGAACTATAATTGTCTGTAAACGATATAAAGCCTACATTGACTTTTTCAAAAAAGCTTTTTGAAATACCTAAATCTCCACCTAACGACAACGTAGAATATTTATGACTTGGTTTAATTAATAAATTGTATGCTGGGTTAAAATTGGGACTTTCTACAGGCACACCATACCAATTGTACATTTCTGTTTTGTAGCCCAAATTAGCTTTGAAATCAATTTCATTTCTATTGTAACCGTACATGGCATTGATACCTGTTTCCGAGAATTTATCACTTAGTTCAACACCTTTAATTCCACCTTGTGATGACAAATGTGATACCTTCCCTCCCACATATTGATAGTTATCCAATTTATGAGTTAAAAACAACTCGGCATTTGCAGTTAGGTAATTACCAATCCCTGCAGTCACATAATTAGGATATAATATTTCTTGTTTTGCCTTTTCTACACCAGCTGCTTTTCCTTTTGCGGGTGTAAAGGTTGAAGCCACTGGGAAAGAGAAAATTTGATATTTCACTTCCTCTTTTTTAGATGTTTCATTGTCATCTAATGTTGGTACTTCTTTTACTTTAAACGCATCAGAAACTGTTGGTGAATATGGCTTCACCACGTTTACCACTTCAGTACCTATATTTTCGTCTTTCTTTTGAGCTGTTGCTACTTGGAAAGTTATTCCTAAAATAATTACAGCATATATTTTGATTCTATTCATATATCTTAATCCTTTATGAGATTTCTCACTTTACTCGAAATGACAATCCATCCGTCTATTATCTTTTATCTACTTAACCGATGAATTCGTTTTTGCTTCTTCAGCTTTGATAGCATTCAATTCAGTTTGTGCTTCTGCAACTACATCTGAAAACTCTTGGAAGTTTTTAATCACACTTTCTAAAATGTATATTGCCTGAAAGCTATCTTTTAATCCGTAGAAGTTTTTAGCCATTACGATTAGACCTTTGGCACCAAAATATTTATAACCTGAATAATCTTTTGCTAATTTTTGAACAACTGTATTTGAAGCTTCAAATTTTGATTCTTTATTTTTGAAGTATGCATCGTAATACAACGCCTCGGCAGCCAATTCTCCTTTAGCAATTTTTAATAATTTAGCATAAGCATCCTTAGCCTTTGTTTCGTCACCTACTTTTATTGCAGAACGTGCTACGATAATTTGGGCATCACTCTTAATTTTATTATCGGTTTTAGGATTTTCCAGTACTTTATCGGCATAAACTACCGCTTTTGCATAATCTTTTCCTTCGTAATACGCTTTCATTAAATTTGCCTGAGCATAGGTTTTATTCTGAGGAAAATCTGATTCCACTTCTAATCTGTTTAATACCGGAATAGCTTTGTCATAATCACCTTTTTTGACAAAAATTTCACAAAGTCTAGATAATGATTGCTCTGTAAATTCATTTCTGTTTTTAGCAACCACAAACTCGTAATACTTCACAGAATTTGCTTGTTGATTGTCTTTATAATATGAATCGGCCAAATAAAAATTAGCTTTCAACGCATGTAATCCGTTAGGAAAACCAGACACATAACTATTCAAATTCGAAATTGCCTGTTTTGTATTGCCTTGTAAATATTGCTTCTCGGCAGCTTCCCAAGTATCATTATCTAATTCGGCATCAGAAACCTCAACAAAATCTAATGTTTTTACCCAAGCAGCATATTCGTCTACTCGACCTTTGTCTACATAAATTAATCTCGCTGTTTTAACCGCTTCTAACGATTCGTCTGTACGAGGAAATTCTGAAGCTACTTTTTTAAATTTGGTTAAAGCCAAATCATCTTTATCTCCGTTATAATAAATAAGTCCTTGACGAAGAATTGCTTTTGCAGAATAGTTTCCGTTTTTATATTCTTCAATTAAACTATCATACGCTTTAATCGCCGAAGCAGTTTCATTAACCGTTGTATATGTATTTGCCAACTCAAACATAGCATCATCTCGATACTGAGACTTAGGATAGTTTTTTATGAATTGATTAAATTCGGAAATCTTTTTATCATTTTTCCCCATAAAACCATAACAAATAGCTTTATGATACGCAGCATAATCAGCATCTAACGTTTTTAAGTTGATTGCTTTGTCATAAGCTTCTAAAGCAGGATTGTATTTTGAAGTCACAAAACGACAATCACCCAAACGTAAATAAGCATCAGTCAAACGAGTTTTATCATCACGAGAAACTTCAGTATAACGCTCAAAATAATTTCCTGATTGGTCATACTCTTTTAGCTTAAAATGGCAGTACGCAATATTGTAATCTATGTTTTTAAACTCATCTGTAGTTTTTGCTTCAGGGTAATTTGCAAATTGCTTAAAACTCAATAAAGCATTTTGAAAATCATCTAAAATGTATTCAGTTTCCGCTTTCCAGAACGTTCCTCGAGCCGAAAATTTAGCATCTTTTTGTTCTGCGATTGATTTTTTGAAAATGGCTAAAGCTTCTTTGTAATTACCATCAGTAAACAATTCGATTCCTCTGTAAAAAGACACTTTTTGGTACGCTCCTTTAGCTCCTAACGACTTGTTTTTTTCCAACAAAGTCATCGCCTCTTTGTAGTTTTTAGAAGTGATATATGAGTTAACCAATAATCCTTCTATTTCCAGTTTGTTTGGATTATTTGGATATTTAGTCATGAAGCCATTTAAAACATCAGGCACACTTTGGTATGAGTTTCCAATATCATAACTCAATCGAGCATAATTAAGATACGCATCTTCCTGAATTTTAGCCTCATAACTCATCTCCGAAGCATTTTTAAAAGCATTTAAAGCCTGTTGCTTTTTATCTGTTTTTAAATAACTTTCTCCTAAGTGATAATAGGCGTTTTGAGCTACAAAATCATTACCTCCAATAATTTTATTAAACTGAGTGATGGCATTTTCGTAATCATTTTGTTTGTAGTACGCATAACCCAATTGATAGTAATCCGTATTGTTCCATTTGCCTTTTTTCCCTTTATATTCTTTAAGATATGGAATTGCTTTATCATATTGTTTTAAGTTAAAATAACTCTCTCCAATAATTTTATTCAGTTCCGATTTTTCAATCTCATTAGATTTAGCCATTGCAGCTTTACCTAATTTGATTGCTTCTTCAAACTTCCCTAGTTTGAAATTCATATCAGCCTGAAAATAAGACAATTTCTCTTTGTATTTTTCTTCTCCTGAAACTGCATCAAAATATTTTGATGCCTCTTTATAATCATCTCCTTCATAGGCCATGAATCCTAAGTAATATTTGGCTTGTGAGCCAAATTCCTGAGAATTCACCACTTTGTTGAAATATTGAGAAGCTTCTTTCTTTTTCCCTGAATTAAAAAAGCTGTAGCCTTTATAAAAATTAAACTTTTCTAATTCATCTTGCGTTAAACTAGTCTCATCAACTTTATCAAACCATTCTAGCGCTTGCGGATATTTCCCTTGTTCGAAGTAGTACATGGCCACTTCAGAATACGCCAAATTTTGCTTTGAGCTTGTTGGATAATTTTTCACAAAACTTTCCATCTTCTCTTCAGCGTTAGATTGATTGAGTCGAATAGCACAATTTGCAATATAGTAACTACAATCTGCTTCAAGTTCATTATTAGCATTTTGTTTTACTTTTTCAAAAATTATTTGTGCCGATTGATACTGCTTGTCTCTGTATAAAGTAAGTGCTTTATTATAATCTACCAAACTGTTGGTGTACACTTCTGATTGCTGAGCAAAAAGAACACTCGAAACAGAAAAAAGAACTAATAAGACTGACAATTTGAATTTATGCATGAAGAAAAATTTTAATATTCAAAAGTAAGGTTTCTCAATTTTAAAACGATGAAAAAATTCGTTTAGTATCTATTTTTTTGATTTCAGAAAATTTATTTTGAATACGTTCGTTAACTTATTACTTTTACGAAAATAAATCACAAATCATGTCGCAAACCATATTATCGCTAAACAGCGTAAACATATATCAGGAAGGAAATAAAATTTTATCAGATATTAATCTTAAAGTAACTCCGGGCGAATTTTTATACATCATTGGAAAAACAGGATCAGGAAAAAGTAGTTTCATGAAAACACTTTATGCCGATTTACCTTTAACGCATGGCGAAGGAACAATTGTTGACTATGATTTGAATGGTTTAATTGATGATGATATTCCTTTTTTGAGAAGAAAAATTGGTATTGTTTTCCAGGATTTTAAATTATTACCAGATAGAACGGTAAACAACAATATGCTTTTTGTTTTAAAAGCTACAGGTTGGGAAGATGAAAGAGCGATGCAAGATAAAATTGATGAAGTACTTGATAAAGTTGGTATGAAAAATCTAACCAACAAAATGCCACATCAATTATCTGGTGGAGAACAACAACGTGTGGCAATAGCAAGAGCTTTGCTTAATGATCCTGAATTAATCCTTGCCGATGAGCCTACAGGAAACCTTGACCCTCAAACTAGTGTAGAGGTTATGGAAGTTTTGAAAAAAATTAATCAAAACGGTAAAACCATTATCATGGCGACTCACGATTATGCGTTGCTAATGAAATACCCTTCTAAAACATTAAAGTGTGAAGATGGTGCTATTTTTGAAGTAGTACAAAGAACAGTTTAGTTTTAAAAAAACAGTATATAGAAAGAGAGGTTTTTGCCTCTCTTTTTTTATTTACTATTCTTTTCTTTTCTTGCCAAAAGAAAGGACACTTTTACAAGGTGTTTCTGACTACGTCAGAACCGAAATTAAAATTCTAAAATTCCTACAAGGATTCGGAATTTCTTGACGAATTATAATTTCTACACAACGTAAAAGAATTGAAATGCTTCGCATTTCTAAAGTTTTAGAATTCGGAGGCGAGTGTCAATTATTTGAAGAATTCGATTAAAAATGAAAAGCTGTCTAAAGTTTTGATTTATCAAAACGAGTTCTTTTCATTTCGAATTCAAAAATTAAATTGACCGTCGAGAATTCAAAACTTGACTTTTGGCACTTTGTGTCAAGACAAAGTGCAAGATTACAAGCATGACAATTATCATTTTAAATTAGAATCTCTCAAAGTAATTTTGAACTTGTAAATTCATTCATATGACAACTTCATTAGTTCAAAAATACAATGTACCAGGACCGCGTTACACCAGTTATCCAACTGTTCCTTATTGGGATGAAGCAACTTTTTCTGCAGAAAACTGGAAAAACAGCTTTATACAATCGTTTTCAGAAAGCAATAGTGCTGAGGGAATAAGTTTGTACATTCATTTACCTTTTTGTGAAAGCCTGTGTACCTTTTGTGGTTGTCATAAACGTATTACCA
>CAMLKV010000112.1 GCA_946480635.1 uncultured Flavobacterium sp. | reverse complement strand
CTATTATTTTAAAACCTGGTGATATAATTACACCAACAATTATTGAAGAAAACATTGGATTAAGTAAAGATTTTAACCCTTTTGAATTGCGAAAAGCCATTGGAGAGAAAGATCAGTATAAATCTTATTTGATTGCCAATCATTTTGCTGCTAATCCTAAAGACAATCCCATTGTGTTAACCATTGGTTTAGTGTTTAGTTTCTTTTCACAATTGCTACAATATCATGGATTAAAGGATAAAAACCCTAAAAATGTGGCTTCAGTATTAAAAGTAAATCCATTTTTTGTTAAAGATTATGAATTAGCGGCAAGAAATTATCCTATGAAGAAAGTAAGTGCTATTGTATCTACTTTAAAAGATATTGATTTAAAAAGCAAGGGTGTAGGGGGTAATTCATTACCACAATCAGATTTATTAAAGGAAATGTTAGCAAAAATTTTTAACTAATTAAATGTGTATATATGAATCCAACTGTAAAAAATGTTCTAGTTGTAATTGCCGGATTTTTCATTGGGTGTGTAGTCAACATGTCAATAATTTTGGGAGGAACTTCAATTATTGGTTTTCCCGTAGGAATAGATCCTACAGATGTTGATAGTATTAAAAATGGTATCCATCTTTTTAGACCAATACATTTTTTAACACCTTTTTTAGCACATGCTATTGGTACTTTAGTTGGCGCTTTTTTTGTAGCGAGATTTGGAACCTCTAAAAAACTAGTTTTAGCAATGACTGTGGGAGGTTTGTTTTTATTGGGAGGTATCTCTAACTCTTTTTCAATACCAGCTCCTATGTGGTTTACTGTTTTAGATTTAGTAGTTGCTTACATTCCAATGGCTTATTTAGGCTGGAAATTAGGATCAAGGGAAAATTAGAATTTAATAAGTTTCCAAATTTCTTTTAAAATCACGATATTTGCGCCCTCAATTAACCTATAAAATAAAATGTAATGAGTGTAGGAATGAATAAAAATACTGTATTAGGCTGGGCAACTTTAATAATGGTACTAATGGGGCTATTGTTAATTGGTCTAGGAGCCTATCGCTATGCAGATACTGCAGGATGGGGGTTTGCCGCTGTAGGGATAGGTTTTTTAGCAAATGCATGGGTTTTTAATGCATTAAAAGGTAGAGTATAATACAATCAAAATTTAGAATAAAAAACTAATAAAAAAATACAAAATGTCAGACGATAAGAAAGTTATCTTTTCCATGTCAAGAGTAAACAAAACTTACTCTTCAACAAATAAAACAGTTTTAAAAGATATTTACTTAAGTTTTTTCTACGGAGCTAAAATTGGTATCCTAGGTTTAAACGGATCAGGTAAATCATCTTTACTAAAAATTATTGCTGGTGTAGATAAAAACTATCAAGGTGATGTGGTATTTGCTCCAGGTTATACAGTTGGTTATTTAGAGCAAGAACCTCAACTTGACGAAAATAAAACTGTTATCGAAATTGTTCGTGAAGGAGCTGCCGAAGCAGTTAAATTACTAGAAGAATTTAACAAAATTAATGACGATTTTGGTCTTCCAGAAGTGTATGAAGATGCTGATAAAATGCAAAAGCTTATGGATCGTCAAGCTGAATTACAAGATAAAATTGATGCTTGCGGTGCTTGGGAACTAGATACTAAATTAGAAATAGCAATGGATGCTTTGCGTTGTCCAGATGCAGATACACCGATTAAAGTGTTGTCTGGAGGAGAGCGTCGTCGTGTTGCTTTATGTCGTTTATTATTACAAGAACCAGATGTATTGTTATTGGATGAACCTACCAACCACTTGGATGCCGAGTCTGTACACTGGTTAGAGCAACACTTACAACAATACAAAGGAACAATCATTGCAGTAACTCACGACCGTTATTTCTTAGATAATGTTGCTGGTTGGATTCTTGAATTGGATAGAGGAGAAGGTATTCCTTGGAAAGGAAATTATTCTTCTTGGTTAGATCAAAAATCAAAACGTATGGAGCAAGAAGAAAAAGTAGCTTCAAAACGTCGTAAAACATTAGAACGAGAGTTGGAATGGGTACGTCAAGGAGCTAAAGGTCGTCAAACAAAGCAAAAAGCTCGTCTTCAAAACTATGATCGTTTATTAAATGAAGATCAAAAAGAATTAGACGAAAAATTAGAATTATATATCCCTAACGGACCACGTTTAGGAACCAATGTTATTGATGCTAAAAAAGTGGCAAAAGCATATGGCGATAAGATTTTATACGATGATTTGAATTTTACATTGCCACAGGCTGGTATTGTTGGTATTATTGGACCAAATGGAGCTGGTAAAACTACCATTTTCAAAATGATAATGAAAGAACTACAGCCAGATAGTGGAGAATTTACGATTGGGGAAACGGTTAAGATCGCTTATGTAGATCAAACGCATTCTAATATTGATCCTGAAAAATCTATTTGGGAAAACTTCTGTGATGGTCAGGAATTGATTATGATGGGTGGTCGTCAAGTAAATTCTAGAGCTTATTTATCGCGCTTCAATTTTGGTGGAAGTGATCAAAATAAAAAAGTAAGTACATTATCTGGAGGTGAACGTAACCGTTTACACTTGGCAATGACATTAAGAGAAGAAGGAAACGTATTATTACTGGATGAGCCTACGAATGATTTAGATATCAACACACTTCGTGCGTTAGAAGAAGGTTTAGAGAATTTTGCTGGATGTGCAGTAGTAATTTCGCACGATCGTTGGTTCTTAGATAGAATTTGTACTCATATCCTTGCTTTTGAAGGAGATTCACAAGTTTATTTCTTTGAAGGAGGTTTCTCAGATTATGAAGAAAACCGTAAAAAACGTTTAGGTGATGTTGCGCCAACAAAACTTAAGTACAAAAAATTAGTTAGATAATTAATAAAAAAGGCTCAGTTAAATGAGCCTTTTCTTTCTTAAAAGATTACTTTTCTGCCATTCGTTGCATAGAGAGTACTTTGAAAACAGAGCGTCTGTTAAGTTGATGTGCTTGTTCAGAACAGTCAACACCATCTTTACAATCGTTTACCAAATTGTACTCACCAAATCCTTCGTGCTTTTTAATTCTGTTAGGATTAACTCCTCTAGAAACTAAATACTCGTAAGTGGAATTAGCTCTTCTAATTCCAAGTGCCTCATTATATCTAAAACTACCTCTACTATCAGTGTGAGAACCAATTTCGATTTCCATACTTGGATAAGTTACAAGCATCATGTTTGCAACTTTATCAAGTTCAACAGCAGCGTCATTTCTAATATTTTGCTTATCAAAATCGAAATAGATATTATCAATGTTAACATCTGCAAGAACGTCAACATCTTGGATAGGATCTAATTCAAAGTCAACAATGATTTCGTTTTTACCTTTTGAATTTCTGGAGTCAGCAATTTTGGAAGGCTCTGGCTGATATTTCATATGAGAAGCTTCAATTGTATATATTGTTTCTCTATCAATATTCATACTGTACTTCCCTTTTTCATCTGTAACCAAATCAGCTATTTGTATACCATCTTTATCTTTAATAACAATTTTAGCATCTTTAATAGGTTGTTTGTTTATTGCATCTGTAACAGTTCCTTTTACAGAGAAAAGAGGAATTCTATCAAAGCCATAAATATCATCATCACCCATACCGCCTTCTCGGTTAGAAGCAATGTAGCCAGTGTCACCTGCATCATTTAAGAAAAATGAAAAGTCATCCATTGGAGAGTTAACAGGCATACCTAAATTTATAATTTCCTGAATTTTACCTTCGTCGTCTAAAACTGTTGTAAATATATCTAGCTGTCCAAGTCCTTGCAATCCATCAGAAGAAAAGAATAGATTACCGTCGTTGTGTACAAAAGGGAACAGTTCATTTCCTTCAGTATTAATTTTATCTCCTAAATTTTCAGGTTTTCCATAAGAATCTCCGTTTACTGCTACTTTGTATATGTCAGATTTTCCTTTTCCTCCAGGCATATCTGAAGCGAAATAAAGTGTTTTTCCGTCAGATGATAAACTAGGATGTCCAACTGAATAATTATTGTTGTTAAAAGGTAACTCTTTAATATCTGTCCATTTATTGTCTTTATCCAGTGTTGCTCTGTAAATTTTTAGATTATTGGTTCCATTGGCATCTTTTCCTTTTTTACTTCCTAAATAATTATTTCGGGTGAAGAACATTGTTTTCCCATCTTTTGAGATGGTTACTTGACCTTCGTGAAATTTGGTGTTCACATCCCCTTCAATTTTATCAGCTTCAGAAAAACTATCACCATTATGTTTTAGTTGATATAAATCAAGAAAAGGTTGTTGGTTCCAAGTATAAGTTCTTTTTATTCCAACACCTTTATCTCGACTGGAAGCAAAGGTTACAACTCCATTTTTTTCATAAGCTCCAAAATCACTTAGTTCTGAATTAAAAGGAACAGGTTTCGAAAAATACTGTTGCTTTACTTGATAAATATTGGAAATGAAATTTTCATCTTCCATTATTTTCTGAATGCGTGAATCTACAACACCTGTTTCTTTGTATTTATTGAGCCAAACTGAAGATTCATCATACTTTTTCAAAGCACGTAATGATAATGCATAATTTAAATAATATTCAGGATCAATGTTTGGTTGTGTTACCACATCTTTGTAATAAACTGATGCATTTTCTGGATCACGAAGCATCATGTAACTGTCGGCTAATCTTCTTTTTGCGTAATTAGCATTATAGTTGTTTGCTAACATCTCTTTGTATGTTTCGATTGCCTTTACAAATGAAAAACTGTTATACAAAGCATCGGCCTTTTTTTGTTTGCCATATTGTGCCATGACAGTAGAAACATTTCCACAAATCAAAACTGAAAGAATGATATATTTTAATAAGCTTTTCATAATTCAATCGTTTTAAGTTAGAAATAACGCGGAGATTTGTATTTTGACTTATCAAATTTGAAATCAAACATTAACATGATTTCGTGAGTTCCATCAGTATATGGTCTGATATCTGATGTTGGATAATCATACGCATATCCAAGTCTGAACTGTTTCGTAATTTGAAAATCGATTAATGCCCCAACAGAATCATCAAATCTATAGGATCCACCAATCCACATTCTGTCAAAAAAGAAGAACGATAATGTTGCATCATATGATGTAGGTGTCCCTTTTGAAATTTTGACTAAACCTGTTGGTCTCATTTTTACACTGCTACCTAAGTCAAATACATAACCTGCAATTCCGTAGTAATGTCTCTGCTCTAGAGCTACATAGTTACCATTTTTGTTATAATCGTTTTGAACAAGTTTAGGAGATGACAATCCCACATACCATTTGGGTTGATGTAGATAAAGACCTACACCTCCATTAAAAGTCCATCGGTTTAATTTGTCTCTAAAGTATGGGTCATTATAAACCTCTGGTTCATTAAATAAGCGTTCATCAATAGAATAATTACTGAAACCACCTTTTACACCAAAAGCTAATTTGGTTTGTTCAGAAAGATTGACAGTATATGATAAGTCAGCGTATAAATAGCTAAAGTTCTCATAGCCTAATTTATCATTGATAAATGATAGACCTACACCAATTTTTTCATTTCGTAAAGGTGTATTTATTGATAAGGTTTGTGTTTCAGGACCATTATCAATTCCTACCCATTGACTTCTATGTAAACCTACAATTGTTAGAGCTTCCCTGCTGCCAGCATATCCCGGATTTACCGAAATGGTGTTATACATATATTGTGTAAATTGTGGCATTTGTTGAGCATAACTTGTAAACACACTTAGAACTATTACGGCTGATAAAAATAAATTTTTCATGATGTTTAATTTTTAGTTCCTAAATAGATATAACCGGTAAATATATCAAGACCACTATTTACAATATCTACGATGTAGTAGTAAGTACCTGCTGGTAAATTGCTTGTCGAAATAGCACTTTGAGCTTTTCCATCCCAATCATTTTTATAGTTAGGGTTTTCATAAACTAACGCACCCCATCTATTAAATACTTTAACATTAAATTTAAATCCACATTCCTCTGTTCCTCCTATAAAGAAAGTATCATTGTATCCATCATTATTAGGAGTAACAACTTTAGATATTGTTATGTCATTAATAGAGCATGGTAATACAATACAATCATCTTTAATTGTTAGAATTACTTCAATTATTCTAGGACAAGTTCCTGTTGATAAAGTGTATCTGTATTTGTAGACACCAGCTATAATTCCCATAGGGTCTAAAATACTTCCTGATAAACCACCAGAATTATTTACATCAACCCAAGTACCTGAATGATCAATGTTTGGATCTAAGTAGCTAAATAAATCTATAGGTCCACCATCAGTACAAACTGGTCCTTCAACAAATACATTTTCAAAAGGTTTGTCAATTGTAACATTAATTGTTCTTATAGCAATTGTCTGATTACCACAAGCATCAGTTGCAATCCATTGTTGATTTAGTGTATACCCATAATCGGTAACATTAACAGGAGTATTATTGTCAGGTGATGCAATTACTGTTACTCCTGAACAGTTATCTTGGAATTGAGGCTCGTCGTCTGGAATATTTGAACAAGAAACACTAATTGAAGCTTCAAATTCTCCATTTAAAACAGGTCCAATATTATCTAAAACAGTAATTGTTTGTGTTTGAGGTGCAGCCTGATTACCACAATTGTCAACCAAAGTCCAAGTTCTGGTAATGATGTGAGATCCTTGACATTGCCCATCGGCAACTGAGTCTGTATAAGTGGCTTGTATTCCAGTAGAACAGTTATCGGCTTCATTGGTTACATCACCTACAATTCCAACAGAAGCATCGTAGTTACATTGAGCATCGGCATAGATTGTTGCATTGGCAGGAGCAGTGAATGTAGGCGCAATGTTATCTAAAACAGTAATTGTTTGTGTTTGGGGTGCAGCCTGATTACCACAATTGTCAACCAAAGTCCAAGTTCTGGTAATGATGT
>CAMLKV010000111.1 GCA_946480635.1 uncultured Flavobacterium sp. | reverse complement strand
TAGACAGGAAATGCCATTACTACTAATTTTTTAAATGTAGATTTATATAATTCCAGACAATTTCCTTTATCTCTTATCTCATCTATTGCCTCATTTCTGAAAATATTAGCAATAGAACTTGTCAGTACAATATTAGGCAAGCGGAGCATTCTGTTAGCTAAAGAATAGTAACCAACTATAATAGTGTTAAACAATGCAGAAAATATAATGGGGATAAACTGTTGAGTTGCATTGAGCGACAAATCTGACACAATCATATATTTAGGAAACGACTTGAATTGTTTAGCAACTGCCACTATTTCATTATGATTTATAGTCAGATCATTTTTACTAAAATCATTAAGTAAGAAAAAAGAACTAATCATAATACCTAGAACTAATGATAAAATCATTCCAATTTCTACATAACCTAAAAATCCAAAAAAAACACTCAAAATCGTTGCTGAAACAACTTGAATGGTATTGGCTATAGTTATTTTTTTGTAGTTCTTACTTCTCTGATTCCAATATGTTAATCCAGAATAAACAGCTATAAAAAATGTATAAACTGGAGCGATATAAATCCATTTATACAAAAATAATCCTGAAAAAATTTTGGAATGAAAAACCTCTCTTAAAAAAAATATTGCTACTAAATATAATATCGAAACTAAAAAACCTATCGAAAAAATAAGTTTCAACATATTTTTTGCTTCTGTTTCTTTTTCTGGTAAGCCTAGTGCCAGTTCATACCTTCCTGTAGTTACTACTCCAAAAATTACCATAAAGCTTGAAAATAAAGACAGAATACCAAAAGCTTCAACAGTAAATAATCTTGTCAATAAAGGAGACGTAGCTATAACTATAACCTGACTGATTATAGTACCACTTGCCAATAAAACAACATTTCTTAAAAATGAATTTGACTTTATTTTATCTATGCAATTTTTTAATTTCAAGATTATTTAAATAGTTTATCGGTGATGATTTTTTTCTTTTGTAATGCAATAGAAATTTCTTCAGCAGGACTACCAATTACTGTTTGTCCATCTACCACATCTTTAACTACGACTGCAGCTAATCCTATAGTTACATTATTCCCTATTTTCTTTTGATTTAATATTGATGAAGATGGTGCCACCCATGTATTTTCTCCAATCTCTACACTTCCAGCCACCATCGCATTAGCTATTACGAGACTATTTTTACCCACTTTAACTCCGTGTGCTATATGAACTAAATTATCTATTTTTGAATTTTTCATTAAAACTGTACTACCTAATACAGCTCTATCTATACAGGTATTGTTTCCTATTTCTACATTATCTTCAATGACAACATTTCCTATATGAGGAATAAACATAAATTGTCCTGTTTCATCTTTCTCATAACCGAAACCCACGCCGCCAATTGTATTATTGGCTCCTATAATGACGTTTTTGCCAATTTTTGTGCCTTCTTTAATAACTGTGTGGTGATCTATAATTGTTTTGTTGCCAATACTACAATTATCTTCTATAATAACATAATGACCAATTGAAACATCCTCAGCTAAAGTTACATTATTTCCTATAAAAGCTGTTGCTGAAATGCCACCTCTTTGTCTTGGCATAAAAAATTCAGTAAGTATTTTTTGAAAAGCTAATCTAGGATTTTCAAAAATCAAATATGTACAATCTGAATGAATATATTCTTCTGGGAAATTACTGCATATGATAGTTCCTTTCTTTATATCATTGATTTTCTGGGTAAATTTAGCAGAAACCCACATTAGTACATTGTCTTTTTCGTTATGACAATCAAGTTCAATTGCTGTACTGATTTGTTTGTGTGTTATACCAATAACCTTTATAGGTGTAACTTTATCTATAATTTCAGAAAGTTGTATCATGAGCTGTGATTTATTTAATTGAAAGCCTCACCACTTCAAAAGTTTCTGCATATTTCACCCCAAACTGAACTCCTCTGGAAACAGCAAGTGAACGAATAAAATCAGCACTTAGATAATCTCTAAACCCCTGAGATTTATATTCTTTTAACGCATCAATTTTTTTATTGATATGTTTTTCCTCAAGAGGTACGTAACTTTGAGTATTAAATGAAAGATTATTCCATATTAATTCATAACTAAATATAGATTTTGTCTTGAATGCTCTTATGCCTTCATTAGCAATTGTGGAATGATCTTGATGTATATCATTAATACTTGGAATTAATACAAGATCAATGTCTGCGTGCAAACGTTTAAACTTGATTAGTTCTTCCAATATTTCTTGTCTAGCATAATTAAGCTTTCTAACCTGATAATTAAAGATGATAACATTTTCTTCTTTTATCCCCAATACTTTTGTTGCTGCTTTAACTTCTGTTTTCAAAATATCTTTTGGAAAACCTTCTGGTACTGACTCTTCTGCAGTAGAAAAAGCCATGTAAAAGACCTCAACACCTTGATCTATTAATTTTGAAATGAAACCTCCTGCTCCTAATTCACCATCATCAGTATGAGGTGCAAGCACTAGAACCTTTTTAAAATTCATAATTATTTATTGTCTTTCAATTCGTAAATTTTTTCGATAATATCAACCACTTTTAATCCTTCTAGAGCATTAGTTGTAATTGGAGCTCTTCCGTTCAATACATCTACAATATTTTCAATAATATAATGATGATTTGCGGCTGACCCTTTGTAAGCACCATAATCATTCCCAGGATTAGTTGGGGCCAATTGTGGCATTTCATAATCTTTAATGTGACATATTTCGACTTTATCCATATACTGTCCGCCTATTTTTACGGCACCATTTTCAGCGATAATAGTCATTGAACTTTCTAAATTTTGATTCCATACAGAAGTGGAGTAATTTAAAGACCCCATTCCTCCATTAACAAAATCAAAATTAACAAAACCACTGTCTTCAAAGTCTGTCAATTCTTTATGGTTAAAATCGGCAAATTTTCCTTGAATGTTTGTAATATCGCCAAACAACCAATACATAATATCTATAAAATGAGAGAATTGAGTAAACAAAGTCCCTCCATCAAGTTCTGATTTTCCATGCCATGAATCAGCCTTGTAATATCTATCATCACGATTCCAATAACAATTTAATTGAACCATAAAGATTTTACCTAATTTACCGCTTTCTACAATTTCTTTAATCCAAACTGAAGGAGGAGAATAACGATTTTGCATAACTGCAAAAATATGTTTGTGTTTATGTAACGCTTGAAAAATTAATTTTTCAGCATCTTGTCTTTTTAAAGCCATTGGCTTTTCCACTACAACATGTTTCCCTGCATCAAGGACTTTATAAGCTTGTTCAAAGTGGTAACCATTGGGAGAGGCAATATTGATAATATCTACAGATAAATTAGATTGCAATAATTCATCTAGTGACTGAAAAAATGGAACATCAAATGACTCAATACCTAAATCTTTTTTGTCCTTAACGTCAACCAATGCCACCAATTCACATTCTTGATTTCTACTAATCATTTCGGCATGTCTTTTTCCAATATGACCACATCCTACAACTGCAAATTTAATTTTACCTGACATTATACTAAATTTTTGTAACTTGATTATTTTCTATCTTATATTTTTCATTACTCTCTTGACATATCGCAAAACCCTCATTGTCAAAATTCAATCTGTGACCATATTCACTCATCCAACCCATTTGTCTTGCAGGATTACCTACAACCAGAGCATAAGCTGGAACTTCTTTAGTTACTACAGCTCCTGCTCCTATGAAAGCAAAATCACCAATGTTGTGCCCACATACAATTGTAGCATTAGCCCCTATTGACGCTCCTTTGCCGACATGAGTAGTCAAATATTGATTTTTTCTATTTACTGCACTTCTAGGATTAATAACATTAGTAAAAACCATTGAAGGCCCAAGAAAAACATCATCATCACAAGTAACACCTTCATATATAGAAACATTATTTTGTACTTTGACATTCTTACCTAAAATAACTCCAGGTGATATGACAACATTTTGACCTATATTACAATTTTCTCCTAAAATAGAATTGGGCATAATATGAGAAAAATGCCATATTTTAGTTCCTTTACCTATCTGGCAGCCTTGATCTATTACTGCTGTTTCATGAGCAAAATATTGTTTTTCCATAATTAGTTTTTAAAGAATTTTTCAATTTCATTAACTATAAATTGAGCTATTTCTTCGTTGAACTCTGTATGAATAGGTAATGAAATCACTTCATCACAAAGCATTTCGGTAACAGGCAAATAAAAATTTTCTGCATTATATTGCTGAAAAGCTTCCTGCTTATATAATGGAAGTGGGTAATAAATCATACTTGGAATACCTTTCTCTTCAAGATATTTTTGTAACTCATTACGTCTACCATTTTTTACTCTTAATGTGTATTGATGAAAAACATGTGTTGTGTTTTTAGCTCTTTTAGGAATTTGTAATGCTTCTAATTTTGATAAATTTTGATCATAAAATGTTGCCATCTTGTTACGAGCAACACTATATTCATCTAAATGTTTTAACTTTATTTTTAGTATTTCTGCTTGTACAGTATCCAAACGAGAATTACAACCTAAAACTTTAAATATTAATAAATTTCAAATATCAAATAGTTAAATTGAAATCGAAGACTTAAAAAAATAGAATAGTATTTTTTTTCTTGACCATGATTCGCAATCATTCTTATCTTTGCAGCTAATTGATCGTCATTAGTCATCAAAGCACCTCCATCGCCATAACATCCTAAGTTTTTTGACGGAAAAAAAGAAGTACAGCCTATATGCCCTATTGTGCCTGTCTTTTTCACTTCCCTATTAGAAAATTGATAATTTGAACCAATAGCTTGTGCATTATCTTCGATTACATATAGATTATTCTTTTGAGCAAATTCCATTATCTTTTCCATATCCGCAGCTTGTCCATAAAGATGCACTGGTACAATAGCTTTAGTTTTAGAAGTCAAATACTTTTCAAGATTATTTACTTCTATATTAAAAGTGTCTGAATTAACATCTACCATAATTGGAATTAAGCCCAACAAACCTATCACTTCTGCTGTTGCAACATACGTAAAAGCAGGGCAAATCACTTCATCTCCTGGTTTCAAATCAAGAGCCATCATTGCTATTTGAAGTGCATCTGTACCGTTTGCGCAAGGTATTACATGTTTTACTTTTAAATAGTTTTCAAAATCATTTTGAAATTCCTTTACAGCTGGTCCATTTATAAATGCAGCTTTCTCAATACAACTTATTATAGCAGTATCAATTTCTGATTTTATTTTATGATATTGACCCTGTAAGTCAACCATTTGAATTTTCATCTACTTTACTTTAAAATTTCGCTAATAGTCCTTCCTATAGATAAACAAGAAGTTGCTGCTGGTGAAGGTGCATTACGAACATGAACAATATTTCCACTATTCAAAATATCAAAATCATCTATTAAAACCCCTTCCTTATTGCAAGCTTGTGCTCTAACACCTGCACCGCCTGATACTAGATCATTTTCTTGAATTTCGGGGATTAATTTTTGTAAAGCATTTGTAAATGCAGCTTTAGAAAGCGATCTATGCATTTCTCCTAATCCTGTTTGACCATACTTAGCAACAATCTTCCAAAAACCTCCCCAAGTTAATGTATCCATTGTTTCTGATAAATTAAAATCAGAAAATTTATATCCTTCACGTTTGAAAGCTAATACTGCATTAGGTCCTGCCTCAATATTTCCGTCTATCATTCTAGTAAAATGAACTCCTAAAAACGGGAAATTAGGGTTAGGTACTGGATAAATTAAATGCTTAACTAAATATTTTTTTTCTTCTTTTAACTTATAATATTCACCTCTAAAGGGTATAATTCTTAAATCATTAGTAGGATTTGTCAATAAAGACATTTTATCTGAGTATAATCCTGCGCAAGTAATTATTTTCTTAGTTTGATATTCCTTACCTGAAGCAATAATTACATTTAAATCACTTTTAGATATTATCTGTTCTACTTTACTATTAAATACAACTTCACCTCCTAGCGCCTCAAAAAGTGTTTTTAAAGTTTTTGCTACTGCTGGGTAATCGATAATTCCTGTTTGTGGAACTTTTATTGCTTTTAAACCTTCGCAATGAGGTTCAATTTCTCTAAACTGTTCTCGAGAAAGATATTCTAAACCACGAAGTCCATTTTCTATACCTCTATTATAGATATTATCAAGTAATGGAAGCTCCTCTTTTGAGGAAGCAACAATAATTTTTCCACACAAATCATAATCGATACCATATTCTTTTGCAAATTCGATGATAGAATTGTAACCCGAAATACAATTTGTTGCTTTTAAACTTCCTGGTTTATAATAAATGCCACTATGAATTACTCCACTATTATTACCTGATTGATGCACAGCTACATCATTTTCTTTTTCAAGAAGAACAACCCTAGCATCTTTATTCTTGATTTTTAAATGATAAGCTGTTGAAAGTCCTATTAAACCTGCTCCAACAATCAAATAATCATACTTCATACTCTATTTCACAATTTTTCTTAAATACTCTGCATAAGTGCTTTTTCCTAAAACTCCTGCACAATTTTGAAACTGTTCTTTATTTATAAACCCTTTTCTATATGCTACTTCTTCAATACAAGCAATTTTTAAACCTGTTCGTTTTTCAACTGCTTTTACAAATTCTGTTGCTTCTGTTAAAGATTCATGTGTACCAGTATCTAACCATGCAAAACCTCTTCCCATTAATTGCAAGTTAAGCGCTCCTTTTTCTAGATAGGTTTGATTTATCGTAGTTATTTCAAGTTCTCCTCGATGTGAAGGCTTGACATTTTTTGCAATTTCAACAACTGAATTTGGATAAAAATACAATCCAACAACTGCAAAATTAGACTTTGGCTTATTTGGCTTTTCTTCAATCGAAAGAACTTTACCACTTTCATCAAATTCTGCAACACCATAGCGTTCAGGGTCATCTACATAATATCCAAAAACCGTTGCTTCTT
>CAMLKV010000110.1 GCA_946480635.1 uncultured Flavobacterium sp. | reverse complement strand
TGATTGAAACGATAGCTTTTTGAAATAAGTAGTTTGCAATTGTGGTGATTGCAAAGCGACAATAGGAGCTCTTGGAATCACCTACTATTGTTGCTATTTATGAAAAAACTAAAGTGTAAAGCAGGAAATTGCTACTTCATAAATCTTGGATCAGTCTCCATTACTGTACCACATTTAGTGCAGGTTCTTTTTTCTTCAGAGGTATAGAAGTCCTTAAAGTGTTGTAGAAAATCTTTTTCGATATCGTTTAATCCAAAATAAACTTCATGTAATTTATGGTTGCAGTTATCACAAAACCACAACAAACCATCTTTTCCTTCGGTTCTTTTTCTTTCGATAACTAAACCAATAGAACCTTCAGTACGATTAGGTGAATGTGGCACTTTCCCAGGATGTAGATACATATCACCTGGTCCTAACTTCATTGCCTTTTTTTCTCCATTTTCTTGAATGTAAACTGTGATTTCTCCTTCAAGTTGGTAAAATAATTCCTCGGTTTCATTATAATGATAATCTTTACGGGCATTTGGCCCTCCAACAATCATTACAATATAATCGTCTGACTCTATATATAAATTTTTGTTTGCAACTGGGGGAACTAGAAGGTGTCTATTTTCCTCTATCCATTTATTAAGGTTGAATGGTTTTTGAATTGACATGTTTATTTTTTTAAAGTAAAGTTATAAAATAAAAAATCCCGAACGAGTCGGGATTAATTATTATTTGAATTCTTTTATGAGATAAATGTATACTGGGAAGTGATCGCTAAATCCAATTTCATTAGCTGTATGTCGAAGTGGATACCCTTTATATTGACCATCTTTTTGAATTAAATATGGTTTATTGTAAATTCCTGCTTTCCAATATGTCCAAGACGTATAATTAGCATTAACAAACTGTTCAGACACCATGATTTGGTCAAAAATATCACCTGCATCTCTATGGAAAAGTGTAGCATTACCTTCTTTAAACATTTGTTCAAATGGGTTATAGATATCTCTAGGTGCTTCTAATTCTGTTTTTTTAAGTTTTGCTCCTAGCTCAACTTTCACACTCTTATTATATGATCCATCATTTAAATCTCCCATAGTAATAAATTTAGCATGAGGTTTAATTTTAATGATAGAGTCGATAATTTGTCTGTTTAATCTTCCAGCTGCTTCACGGAAAGGGCTACTTTTTTTCTCACCTCCAGAACGAGATGGCCAGTGATTAACAATAATGTTTATTTCTTCTCCATCTAGTAATCCAGTTACTAATAACTGATCTCTTGTAAATACTCTATTTGTAGAGTTGTCCACACTAACAGCATCATCTGTTTTTTCTTCATCTTCCTTTTTCTCTTTTGAAGAAGATTTCTTATTATAAATGTATAGAGGTACATTTACATAACTTGTAGGTTGAAAGTGCTTTTTTTGATACAATAAAGCCACATCAATACCACGCTTATCAGGTGAGTCAAAATGTACAATTCCATAATCTTTATCAATTAGATTAGGTTGTTTAATTAAATCTTCTAAAACACCTCTGTTTTCGATTTCACATCCTCCAATTAACACTGGAGAAGCTTTTTGTTGGTCATTTGTACCAATTTCTGATAAAACACGACTTAAATTTTCAAGTTTTTTCTTATATTTTTTTCCGGTCCAATTTTGTGCGCCGTCAGCTAACCATTCTTCATCGTTATTTGGTCCATTTATGGTGTCAAATAAATTTTCAAAGTTATAAAAAGCCACGGTTTGCAAGGCAAATTTTTTAGCCTGCTGTGCCGTTGCAGAAAAACCTATCATCATGATAAACAGGTAAATAAAACTTCTAATTTTCATATATTTACATTATTTTTTTGTAAAATCAGTTACAATTTTCTCGCCAAAAGTAAATAATATTATTAAAAAATGTACATTTGTCGCCCTGCTTTTTAAAAATGGGTAGGAAAAAGTAAATTAATTTAATTTTATTTATGAAAAAACTTGTCTTAAGTACACTGTTTGTATTGCATGCTTTTTTTGTTTTTGCACAGCAACCTACTGGAATTTCTGGAAAGGTAATTGATGCTAAAACTCAAAATCCATTACGTAACGTGGTAGCATCAATTCAAAACACAAATTTAACTCAGCTTACAGATGCTGAAGGTAAATTTATTATTAAAGAAGTTGCTGTTGGTAGCCAATTACTGAGAATTAAAAGTGATGGTTATAAAGAGCAATTATTACCAATTGAAATTGTTAAAAACCAAATTCTTGATTTAGGAATTATTGTTTTAGAAGATGATTCTCAAACAACGGAACAACAAATTAGTTTGGTTACTATCACTGAAAACGATTTAGGTGATGACAACAGTGGATCAGAAAGTACTTCTGGTTTATTACAAGCTTCTCGTGACGCATTTCAACAAGCTGCCGCTTTTAATTGGGGTCAAGCTAGATTTAGAGTTAGAGGCCTTGACAATCAGTACTCTACTACAATGATTAATGGTGTTCCAATGAACAAAATTTATGATGGTAGACCACAATGGGGTAACTGGGGAGGATTAAATGATGCAACGAGAAACCAAGAATTTACTATGGGGTCTGCACCATCTGATTATACTTTCGGTGGTATCTTAGGAACACAAGAAATAAACACTAGAGCTTCTATTTATAGACCTGGATCAAGAATTTCATTTTCAGGAACAAACACTAACTATAACTGGAGAATGATGGGGACTCACGCCTCAGGAGTTAACAAAGATGGATGGGCATTTGTTGTTTCTGCCAGTAGAAGATGGGCTCAAGAAGGTTACTTTGAAGGAACAACATACAGTGCTAACTCATTCTTTGCAAGTGTTGAGAAAAAACTTGGCGATAGACATGCGTTAAACTTCACTTCTATTTATGGATTAAACAGCAGAGGAAAAAACTCTCCTAATACTGACGAAGTAAATAGAATTGCTGGTATTGAATACAACTCTTACTGGGGATGGCAAAACGGAGAAAAAAGAAATTCTCGTGTTAAAAGATTAGAAGAACCAATTTTAATGTTAAGTCACTATTGGAAAATTACTGATAAAACAAACTTAAATACTAACTTAATGCACCAAACTGGTAGCATTGGTAATAGTCGTATAGATTATCAAGGAGCAAGAAACCCTGATCCTACTTACTATCAAAACTTACCAAGTTATTATACTTCAAGATACAGCTTATCTGATTACTCAGATTGGCAAGGTGATGATCCTGCAAACGTTGCTTTAGCAAACGACGCAAGATTCTACACACAAAGACAATTGAACTGGGATGCAATGTATGCAGCAAACACTAACCCTGACGGTATAGAAAAAAACAGTTCATACATTTTATATGAAGACAGAACAGATGATAAACTATGGGTTGCCAATACTATTTTAAACTCTCAAGTGGCTGATAATATTTCAGTAAACGCTGGTGCAACTTTTAGAAAATTAAAATCACACAACTTCCAAAATTTATTAGACTTATTAGGGGGTGAATATTTTAAAGATTACGATAATTTCCAAAGTGGTTCAGAACAACAATCTGACTTAAACAATCCTAATAGAAATGTAGTTGTAGGAGACGCATTTGGATATAACTATAATTTATTAGCGAACACATTTAATGCGTTTACTCAATTCAAATTTAACTACAACATCATTGATTTTTACTTAGCTCAAACGTATAGCCGTAACGAATATAGAAGAGAAGGTTTATACAGAAATGGATTATATCCTACAAATTCATTTGGTCAAAGTGATAAACAAAATTTTGAAAACTTCGGTTTCAAAGGAGGTTTAGTTTATAAAATTACTGGAAAACATATGTTAAGCTTAAATGGAGTTTACATGACTCAAGCTCCTAATTTAAGAGATGTATTCCCTAATGCAAGATTAAATGACAATGTTCTTGAAGGTGTTAAAAACGAAAAAATAACAAGTGTTGACGCTAGTTATATAATTAGAACTCCTAAATTCAAATCAAGATTAACAGGTTATTATTCAAAAACTCAAAATGCTTCAGAAACTTCATTCTTCTTTGGTGAAGGTATTTTTGGAGATGATGGTGGTGATGGTGGTGATGCATTCGTTGCTGAATCTGTAACAGATATCGAAAAATTAAACATTGGTGGTGAATTAGGAATTGAATACCAACTTACATCAACAATTAAGTTAACTGCTAACGCTGCATATGGAGAGTATACTTATAATAATGATCCTCATGTAACACTTAATAACGATAATTTAGCTTCATCTACAAATACTAATCCAACTATTGATTTTGGTAGAGCTCATTTGAAAGGTTATAGATTATCAGGTGGACCACAAACTGCTGCTTCTTTTGGTATTGAGTATAGAGACCCTAAATTCTGGTGGATTGGAGCAAATGGAAACTATTTAGCAAATAATTATTTAGATATTTCTTCTTTATTAAGAACAGATAATTTCTTTAAAAATCCTTTAGACGCTAATGGAGATCCTTTCCCAGAAGCTACTCAAGAAAGAGCTGCAGAATTATTAAAACAAGAGAAATTTGATGATTTTTATTTAGTAAATTTAACAGGTGGTAAATCTTGGAGAGTTGCAGGCAACACTTTTGGTTTCTTTGCCTCAATTAACAATGTTCTTGATACTAAATACAAAACAGGTGGTTTTGAACAAGCAAGAAATGCAAACTTTAGAGAGTTAAATCAAGATGTATCAAGTGGTACACCTGCATTCGCTCCTAAATATTTTTACGGTTACGGAAGAACATATTTCGTTAACGTTTACATTAACTTCTAAAAGCATATTGTTATGAAAACAAATAAAATTACTCTTTTTGTAGCATTAGTAGCTTCTACATTAGGTTTAAACAGTTGTTCTCCTGAGGACGACATTACTATGCCTAACCTTAAGCCACTAATCCTTAATGAAGATTTTTCAAAGGGTGGTGTGGATAATGTTACTCTTGCTACTCCAGGATGGACAAACTTTGCAGAAACTGGAACTGTAAAATGGAAAACCCAAGAATATAGTGGTAATCTATATGCCGAATTTTCATCTTATCTATCAGGTGAAGCAGTTAATGTTGCATGGTTAATTTCACCAGCAATTGATTTAGACAAACAAGATGGTGAGAAACTTACTTTCGAATCTGCACAAGCCTACGTTACAAGTGCTTCAAATTCATTAGAAGCACTAATTTCTACTGATTTTGATGGTACAAATGTAACCACAGCTACTTGGACAACTTTACAAGCTACATTGCCTACAACATCAAGCACATATTTTCAGTTTATAAAATCTGGCGTAATAGATTTGTCAACGTATACTGGAAAAGCTTACATTGCTTTTAAAGTAAAGGGTGGTACTAATGCTGCTATTGATGGTTCATACCAAATCGATAATGTTAAAGTTTATAATTAATAAAACAGTTGTTATGAAGAATATATTTATTAAACCAATATTTTTGGTAGCTTTTGCAGCTGGAATTTTTACTAGCTGTGTAAAAGAAGATTTTGATGAGCCTACTGAGCCGTTAAAAACATATGTAATGACTCCTACTAAAACTGTAGAAGACATAAATACTGCTGCTACAACTACTCCTACAGAGTATACTGGTGACGATATTATCGAAGCTTATGTAACTTCAAGTGATAAAAATGGAAATTTTTACAAATCAGTATCTTTTCAAACAATTCCTACAACTGGAAATCCTGTAGGTTTTAGTGTGCCTATTGATGATGTGAGTTTATTTATTGAAGGATTCAATCCTGGTAGAAAAATTTACATTAAATTGAAAGGTTTATATATTGCTAAAGTATATGGTTCGATGCAAATTGGATACCCTTTTGAAGGTTCAATTGGAAGAATACCAGTTAACAAATGGAGAAATCATTTATTCCCATCTGCAACAGTAGTAAGTGAAGAAAGCATGGTAAGAACTCTACCATTAGCAACTGCCTTTACTGATGCAAACCAAAATACTTTAATCGATTTAGAGCAAGTTCAATTTGCTGATGACTCATTATATAGAACATATTATGATGTTGATTCTGGAGGTGGTGCTACAAATCATATGCTTATGCCAACTACAACAACAGGTGGTTCTTCTAGAATAATACGTTTTAGTAGTTTTGCGCCATTCACTGGTAATGTAGTTCCTTTCGGAAGCGGAAAAGTTAGAGGTGTTTTGTCAAAATATAATACTGATTTTCAATTTATGGTTCGCTATGAATCTGACATTAGATTAACTAACGAAAGAGTTATTCCTCATGCAACACTTCCTTTTAATGAATCATTCACTACAGACTGGAACAATTGGGCAAAAGTTAGCGTTGTAGGTTCTCAAGTTTGGAATTTAAACACTACAAATGGAAACCCAGGAAGATGTGCTGACATGAATGGATTTTCAAGTGGTGCAAAAGAGAATGATGATTGGTTAATTTCTCCAATTTTTGATTTAAGCAGTCTTTCTACAGCTACACTATCTTTTGATACTTCAAGACCTTTCGCAGGAAATGCTTTAGAAGTATACGTATCAACAAACTATCTTGCAGGATCACCTTCTAGAGGTACATGGACAAAATTAACTGTAAATTTAGCAACAAGTACGGCTTGGTTAAATTCAGGAAATATTTCATTGAATTCTTATGTAGGAAAGCCTAATGTAAGAATTGCATTTAGATATACTTCAAACACTACAACTGCTGCACAATGGCGAGTTGATAATGTTAAAGTAAACTAACTAAGATATAATAAGCTCAAATTATTTATATAAAGCCACGCAATTGCGTGGCTTTTTCTTTTATATCAACAAATAAAAATTATAGAAGTACACACCTTAAAAATTAAAAATTGCTAAACTTGAATTTATCGTTCGTAAATTAAAATTGTAATTTGAAGAAATAAATTTAATTGGTAATTTTTACTAATGTATCATCTCGATTAGTTCTTGTCTTCAAAAGTTTTCAAGTCTCTTTAAGCTTTCTTCAATTAAAAATAATTAGACCATTTTTAGCATTTAAGTTGAATATTATAAACAATTGTAAATAAAAAAACCCATCACAAGGATGGGTTTTTATTTGTTATAAAAGAATTATTTCTTAACTATCATAAATTCTGAACGACGGTTTTGAGCATACTCTTCTTCAGTACAATTATCACCACATAATACTTTTGGTTCAGATTCTCCAAAGCCTTGTCCTGTG
>CAMLKV010000109.1 GCA_946480635.1 uncultured Flavobacterium sp. | reverse complement strand
CACCTTTTTTATTTTGTCAAAGCACCTCATCAACAGAATTGACTAATGAAAAACTAAAGAAACTTATTGCGCCGGAAAAAAAGAAGGTAAATGCATCTCGCACTTCGGGCAAAATATCTATTGATGGAATTATTGACGAATCGAGTTGGCAAAATGCTGAAATTGCTGGAGATTTTGTAATGCACAATCCTGACAACGGAAAACCTTTAGCTTATGAAAAAAGAACTGAGGTTAAGGTTTTATATGATGATGATGCAATATATATAGGCGCAATGATGTATGATGATGAACCACAAAAAATAATGCGCGAAATTACACAACGAGATGATGATGGTTCAACAGATTTTTTTGGTGTAAGTGTTAACGGTTATAATGATGGTCAACAAGAGTTTCGTTTTTTAGTAACTGCTGCTGGTGTACAATGGGATGCAAATGCAAATTCTACAACTGGAGAAGATACAACTTGGGATGCCATTTGGGAAAGCAACGTAAAAGTTACTGAACAAGGTTGGTCAGCAGAATTTAAACTACCATATTCTGCATTACGATTTTCAAAAGACAAAGAAAAAGTTTGGGGCATTCAATTCTTTAGACAATTACGAAGATACAGACAACTCTACACATGGAACTATGTTGATAACAACAAAGGAACTTTTGAACAACAGTCAGGAATATTAAACGGAATTACAGACATTAAAACCCCTACACGCCTTTTCTTTTTCCCTTATTCATCTTTCTATGAAAACACAAATAAAATAAGTGGATCAGAATCTCAATTCAAATTAGGAATGGATATTAAATATGGTATAAGTGACGCTTTTACTCTTGACGCTATTTTAATTCCTGATTTTGGCCAAACAGCTTTTGATAACAAAATTCTAAATCTTGGTCCCTTTGAACAACAATTAAATGAGAACCGACCATTTTTCACTGAAGGCACTGATTTATTCAATAAAGGAAATTTATTTTACTCTCGACGAATTGGAGGCAGACCTTCTTTGAGAAGAGGAAAACTAGAAGAAATTAAAAATGAAAATGAAGTCTTGGAAGATGACTATCCTGAAAAAATTAATCTCCTTAATGCCATAAAAATATCAGGAAGAACAAAGCAAGGGCTTGGAATAGGATTTCTTAACGCGATTACCGAAAAAACTGAGGTAACAATGTTAAATGAAAAAAGCCAAGAAAGAAGAAGACAAACTGTTGAACCTCTTGCAAACTATAACATTATAACGTTAGATCAACGATTCAATAAAAACTCATCCGTTACATTTGTAAATACCAATGTAGCCAGAAATGGAGAATTTAGGGATGCTAATGTTTCTGCACTTGTATTTGACTTAAATACCAAAAAAAATACCTATAATTTATCAGGAGACTTTAAGTACAGCAAGGTAAATGAATTTAGAGATGATCCAAACAAAGAAGGAATTAATACTTCCCTGAAATTTGCTGAAACAAGTGGTAAAATTCGCTTTAGCGTAACTGGAAACTATGTAACCAAAAAGTTTGACAACAACGATTTAGGAATTAATTTCCAGACAAACTTCCTTGGAACATATGGAAACATAAACTATAGAATTTTAAAACCAAGCAGTATATTCAACACATTCTATTCAAACATGAATATAAACACACAAATTGAAAACACAACAGGTAAATTGCAAGGTGCGAATGTGAATTTCAATTTTGATGCTACTTCAAAAGACAACGACGGTTTTGGAGCTGGGGTATTCATTAGGCCAACTAAAGTCTACGATTTTTATATGCCGCAAGTAGACAAACGTTATGTACAACTACCAGAATATTATGAAGTATGGGCATATCTTTCATCAAACTATAATAAAAAATTTGCTATAGATTTTAACCCTTGGGGAGGCACAACATCAGAACTTGGAAGAAACAGCTATGGTTTCAATATAAGTCCAAGATACCGTTTTAGCAACAAAGTATCAATGGTTTTAGGTTATGACTATTTTAAAGAAGCAAATACCATAGGTATGTATGACAATGATGACATTACAAATATAATTTTCGAAAAAAGAAATGTAACCACTTCAACTCTTTCATTAAGAAGCAAAATAGCCATCAACAACAAAATGACAATCAATATTAATTCAAGATACTACTGGAGCTATGTAGAAAGCAAAGATTTTAAAAAATTAGAAGACGATGGTGACCTTACATATACTAATTACACTGATTTAGGTAGTCAAGATTTCAGTTCATGGAATTTAGATTGTTCTTACTCTTGGTGGATAGCTCCAGGTAGCCAATTAAATGTATTATACCGTAACAATTCATCTAATTTTAACGGAGGCCTTTCACGCATCGATAAAGATTTCTCAAGAAACTTTAATAATTTGTGGGGAGATAATTTAAATCATACTTTCTCTGTTAGCTTACGTTACTTTTTAGACTTCAACCGAGTTAAAAACTGGATATAATTTTTTATTTTTGGAGCTATTTCCTGCTGTCCGTTATATCTTTTCATTATCATTTCGAGAACCTCAATGAAAATAAAAAGGATGTCACTTCCATCAGGGCTAAATAACTTATCATGAACAAAAAAGTAATTTTAATGATACTAGATGGATGGGGAAAATCTCCAGACCCAAAAGTATCTGCAATCGATAATGCCAATACTCCATTTATTGACAGTTTATACACAAAATACCCAAATGCAACACTTCGCACCGATGGCTTAAATGTAGGATTACCCGAAGGTCAAATGGGGAACAGCGAAGTAGGACATATGAATTTAGGAGCGGGTCGAATTGTATATCAAGACTTGGCAAAAATAAATTTAGCCGTTCAAAACAAAACTCTTAATCAAGAGAAAGTATTAAACGATGCCTTTGCCTATGCTAAAGGAAACAATAAATCTGTTCACTTTTTAGGATTGGTTTCAGATGGAGGCGTGCATTCACATACAGATCACTTAAAAGGGTTATTAGATGCTGCTCAAGATTTTGGATTAAACAATGTATTTATTCATGCTTTTACAGATGGTCGTGATGTTGATCCAAAATCAGGCGTAAAACACATAGAAGATTTACACAATTACTGTCAAAAATCATCTGCAAAAATTGCTTCTATTATTGGTCGTTATTATGCAATGGACAGAGATAAGCGTTGGGAACGTGTAAAAAAAGCTTATGATCTAATCGTTAACGGAGTTGGGAAACATGCGACAAATCCTGTTACAAGCATTAACGAAAGTTATGCAAACAACATTACAGACGAATTTATTGACCCAATTGTAATTACAAATAACGACAATACACCATTAACCACAATTAAAGATGGCGATGTTGTTATCTTCTTCAACTTCCGTACAGATAGAGGTCGTGAGTTAACCGAAGTACTTTCACAAGTAGATATGCACGAAGAAAACATGCACAAACTAGACTTGTATTATGTTACCATGACAAATTACGATGACACATACAATAATGTACATGTAATTTATGATAAAGATAATATCACTGAAACCCTAGGCGAAGTTGTAGCTAAAGCTGGCAAAAAACAAATCAGAATAGCTGAAACTGAGAAATACCCACACGTTACATTTTTCTTTTCGGGCGGACAAGAAGAACCTTTCGAAGGTGAATCACGTATTTTAAGAAATTCACCAAAAGTAGCAACTTATGATTTAAAACCAGAAATGAGCGCTTTTGAATTAAAAGATGCTTTGGTTCCTGAACTTGAAAAAGGAGAAGTAGATTTTGTTTGTCTAAACTTTGCTAATGGTGATATGGTTGGTCATACTGGCGACATGCAAGCCGCAATCAAAGCTTGCGAAGCAGTAGATATTTGTGTAAAAGAAGTGGTAGAAACTGCTTTAGAAAACAATTACACTACACTTCTTATTGCAGATCACGGAAATTGTGACACTATGATAAATCCAGATGGAACACCCAATACCGCACATACTACAAATCCAGTTCCCTTAATTTTAATAGACAAAGATTTAAAGACAATCAAAGATGGTGTATTAGGCGATATTGCCCCAACAATACTTGAATTAATGGGTATAAATAAACCTAAAGCGATGACACAAAATTCACTTTTATAATACTATGAAAAATATATCTTTATTATTACTTTCTTCAATATTATTTATTGGATGTAAAACAAAAAAAATACAGGAACAACCAACTATTCCTCAGGAAATAAAACAAGAAGCCAAAACTGAAGAACCTAAAGAAGTCATGCTTATTGGACAACATTCAAAATCTGATTTACAACAAGAACCTTATGCTACATGGTTTAATCCCGAAGAAGCTTCTTATGTTCCCAATCAGGAAACTTTGTTTTCTCTTAGAAATTTAAATCAAGATTATACGATTACAATTTTTATGGGAACATGGTGCGATGATAGTAAACAGCAAGTTCCTCGTTTTTATAAAATTTTAAATGCAATAGATTTTGATTTATCCAAAGTAAGACTAATCACAGTAGATAGATCTAAAACTACACCTGAAAAATTTGAAGACGGACTTAATATAACCAATGTTCCAACATTCATTTTTTACAAAAACGGAAAAGAACTTCACAGAATAGTAGAAACTCCTGTAGAATCTTTAGAGAAAGATATGTTCAAAATAGTTACTGGACAACCTTACAAACACGCATACGAGAATTAAATTTAGTATTCTAAAAAATCATTTTAGCTAAAGTTTATATTAGCAACAAAAAAACATAATAAATTAAAAATCAATTAATTAAACCACTTGAAAAAGTGGTTTTTTTTTATTAAACAAAAGTTAAACATTCTTAAATAATAGTAATACTATTATTTTAGTTTGTAAGTTTGTTGATATTTAATTTTAACTATGAAAAATCTCTTATCAAATATCAAAATAGCAGTTAATAATAAATTATATATAAAAGACCCAGAAACTTCCGAACTGGGTAAAAAGATTATAGAAAATAGCATTTTATTGATTGATGAAGTAGGGTTTGAACAATTTACCTTTAAAAAATTGGGAGAAAGAATCCAATCCAATGAAAGTTCTATATACCGCTATTTTGAAAATAAACACAAACTTCTCGTATATCTTTCTTCTTGGTATTGGACATGGATTGACTATAATTTAGTTTTTTCAACAGCCAATATTACCAATCCCGAAGAAAAATTAGAAAAAGCGATACGCATTGTAACACAAAATATCACAGATGACGTGAACACTCCACATATCAACGAGGCTATTTTAAATAGAATTATAATTTCAGAATTTACAAAAACCTTCTTAACAAAAGAAGTAGATGAAGAAAACAAAGAAGGCTTTTTTTTAGTTTACAAATGTGTCGTTAACCGCTTGGTTGGAATAATCCATGAAGTCAATCCAGACTATACTTATTCTAAAAGTTTGGCCTCATCAATAGTTGAAGGTGCATTACATCAACATTTTTTGAAACAGCATTTCAAAACCATCACAAACTTTAAAGAAACAGATGATATTTCAGTCTTTTATATTGATCTAGCAAAAAAAGCAGTAGTATGACACCAATAGAACGTTTTAAAAACCTCATCAAATTAGACCGTAAAGATATTTACCAGATATTTTTATACGCCATTTTCGCGGGAATCATAAGTCTGTCTTTACCTCTTGGGATACAATCTATTGTAAATTTTATTCAGGCAGGGAAAGTTAGCACTTCATGGATGGTACTGGTTTTTATGGTGCTTATAGGAGTAACACTCGTGGGAGTAATGCGTATTATGCAATTTCGAATTACAGAAAACCTTCAACAAAAGATTTTCGTCAGAGCTTCTTTCGAATTTGCATATCGCTTTCCAAGAATAAAACAAAGTGAATTTTACAACGAATATCCTCCAGAATTAGCTAATCGTTTTTTTGATACCTTAAATGTTCAAAAAGGAGTTTCTAAACTATTATTAGACATTTCAACCGCTTTATTACAGATTCTATTTGGTATTCTACTACTTTCACTCTACCATTCCTTTTTTATATTCTTCGGAATGGTACTTTGTGGGTTGTTATACCTTATCTATCGAATGAATTTCCAAATAGGTTTAGAAACCAGCTTAAAAGAATCAAAATACAAGTACAAAGTAGCGCATTGGCTACAAGAAATCGCACGCAATCATATCAGTTTTAAAAACAACAAACTATTCCTATTCTCATTAGAGAAAAATGACCATTTGGTTTCAGAATATTTAGCACAGAGGGAAAGTCATTTCAAAATTCTTAGAAAACAATTCATTCAACTTGTAGGTTTTAAAATTTTACTAACCGCTGGTTTGTTAATCATTGGAGGAATTTTAGTACTCAACCAACAAATGAATATAGGACAATTCGTAGCTGCAGAAATTGTTATTTTGAGCATTATCGCTGCCGTTGAAAAGCTATTCTCAGGACTAGAATTATACTACGACGTACTTACTTCTTTAGAAAAACTTGGCACCGTAGTAGACAAAGAAGTAGAAAACCTAACTATTGAAAATGCTCTTTATAAAATTAATAACGACACACCTATAACCATAGCCACCAAAGATTTATCGTTTCAATATAAAGGAGCTGATGTTCCTACTTTACAAAACATCAATCTGAAAATAAATCAAAATGATAAAGTTTTAATTAAAGGTGATAATGGTGCCGGTAAAACAACTCTTGTTCGACTTTTAGCCAGAATCATTGAACCCACTTCAGGAAGTATTTATTTAAACGAGACCAATTATAAAAAATATTCATTAGATGAGTTCAGATCAAACATTGGTGTAATTACCTTAAACGAGGCTCCCTTTGAAGGAACAATTTTAGAGAACATAACCTATAACAACCCAAATATCACTATAGAAAAAGTAACAGAAGTTTTAGAGATTGTTCAATTAACAGAAGTGATCAAAAACTTACCCAATGGACTAGACACGCATCTATTCCCTGAAGGAAAGCAAATCAATTCATCAGTGGCTCAAAAAATTGTTTTGGCCAGATGTATTATTCAAAACCCAAAGATATTATTCCTAGAAGACCCTGTAGATAAATCTGATGATAAATCTGCAAGAGAAATAATTGATTATTTAACATCTCCAAAAAACAACTGGACACTGGTGGTAATCAGTAAAAACAATTACTGGGAACAAAAATGTAGTAAAGTATTCACGATCAACAACGGTAAATTACAATAAGAATCTACTATGCTTAACATCACAAACAATAGAATCGAAAAATCAGTAAACTTGAACAAATACAGGTCTGCTAAAATTTTT
>CAMLKV010000108.1 GCA_946480635.1 uncultured Flavobacterium sp. | reverse complement strand
AGGTGGTCAGGGAATGAAAATTGTAATCAACAAGCAAGAGCTTGAAGAACATGTAATTGAGATTTTAAAGCATATTCCAAATAATAAGTTGTTATTAGATCATTATCTTGATGGTGCAATAGAAGCTGAAGCTGATGCAATTTGTGATGGTGAAAATGTATACATAATTGGAATTATGGAACACATAGAGCCTTGTGGAGTACATTCAGGTGATAGTAATGCGACTTTACCACCTTTCAATCTTGGTGAGTTTGTAATGCAACAAATTAAAGATCATACTAAGAAGATTGCTGTTGCGCTAAAAACAGTAGGGCTAATCAATATTCAGTTCGCGATTAAAGATGATACGGTTTACATTATTGAAGCAAACCCTAGGGCATCACGTACCGTTCCGTTTATTGCAAAAGCGTATGGCGAGCCTTATGTAAATTATGCAACAAAAGTAATGTTGAGAGAGAAAAAGGTAACAGATTTCAATTTCAATCCGCACTTAAACGGTTACGCAATCAAACAGCCAGTGTTTTCATTCAATAAATTCCCAGGAGTAAATAAAGCATTAGGTCCTGAGATGAAATCAACAGGAGAAAGTATTTTGTTTATTGATGATTTGAAAGACGATCAATTTTATGAATTGTATTCGAGAAGAAAAATGTACTTGACAAGATAATACATCTGAAATATATTTATGTAGAGCCCCAATATTGGGGCTTTACTATTTTATGGCAATATTAGAATTTGACAGCAGGTAAATGTTTTTTTAAGAAATTTATAGAGTTTTTTTCTTCAAACTGTTAAATTTTTAATCAATCTTTTTCGGTAATTTCTTACATAATTTGGTGTGACAGACTTGTTTTGTTTCGAAATTTAATTAAAAACCATAAAAAAATTAAAAATTTATACATAAATATGTTTTTATTTAAAAAAATATTAAATTTTTAACAAATAGTTTTTTGTATATATTTGGTTAAACTTTTAGCTCATGAAACACAAATACCTACTTTTTTTAATTGCTCTTTCAATTTTTTCAATTTATTATTCCTGTTCAGATGATGATAGTACGACTGGTGATGATAGCGATTATGTCCCAGTTTCGCCTGTTACTGTTGATTTGACCAAGGTTCCATATGCCAAATTATCAGATTATAAATTTTTTGAAGGTGATATGAAAAATCAGAAGCCTTCACTTGATGTGATTCCCTTTGAACCTAGAAGTACACTTTTTACTGATTATGCTAAAAAAAAGCGTTTTGTTTGGATTCCAAAGGGAGTAAAAGCAACATATTCGGAGGATGGAAAAGTTTTAGAATTACCCGTTGGTTCTGTTCTGATTAAGAATTTCTATTACACTAATGTACAGCCTAATAACACCATTAGAATTATAGAAACCAGAGTTATGATTAGAAAAACATCAGGCTGGATTTTTGCTAATTATGTTTGGAATGATGCTCAAACAGAAGCTTTTTTTGATTTGCAAGGAAGTATTACATCAATACAATGGAAGGATAATAATAATGTTTTAAAAAGTACTGATTACAGAATTCCTGAAGAGTCACAGTGTATTGTTTGTCATAAATCTAAAACAACTGTGAACAATGTTGAAATAACAAAGAATATTCCAATAGGAATTAAACCTCAAAATCTCAATTTCAACTATAATTATGGGTCAGAAACAAAGAATCAGCTTCAGAAATGGATTGATGTTGGCTATTTAGAAAATAATTTTTCTTTACCGTCAGATGCAAATTCTGTAGTTGATTACAATGACCAAACGAAATCATTAGAAAAAAGAGTTCGATCATATTTTGATAGTAATTGTGCTCATTGTCATAACGATGAAAGACATTGTGATTATCGTCCAATGAAATTTGGTTTTAATAAAACTGGATTGCCAAATGGGCAAGGGCTTACAAACTTAGGTGTTTGTGTGGATACACAGGATATGCAAGGGTTTCCTTCGGCATTAGGTAAAATTGTAACTCCAGGAAATACGGATCGTTCGATGTTGTATTTTAGGGTAAATACAAATGATGAGACTTATAGAATGCCACTTCATGGGCGAACAATGATTCATGAAGAAGGTGTGGCATTAATAGAACAATGGATTAATTCACTACAAGGTTGTCCATAAATCATAAAAAAATGAACCAAAACTACTAAACAATGAAAAAAATTACTCTTTTAATCACATTGCTATTTGTGATACAATTTTCAATAGCACAAGACAGTTGTGCTGGTGCGATTCCCATAACTACTGCAGGATTTTATACAGTTGGAGCCATAAATGGAGCGCCTCCGTCTTTGATTTGTGCTGATAACGGTGCAATTCCAGCTACTAGACCACCAGGTGCAGAATGGTATGCATATACACCTACAGCTAATTATACGGTTACTGTTACAACAGACCTTACTCAGAATACTTCAGGTATAGATACTCGTGTTCATGTGTACACGGGTAATTGTGGCGCGCTAACATGTTATGCAGGAGATGATGATGCTGGAACATATTATCAGTATTCTTCAATAGTAACATTTAATGTTACTGCGGGCACTACTTATATTATTGCCTTCGATAATAGATGGAATTCTTTAGGATTTACATTTCAATTGGTAGAAAATGCTATTGTCGTTCCTGTTCCTGCACCAGTTACTTACACAAATCAGGTTATAAGTACAATTAATAGTACTCATAATAAATGTGTGGTTGATATGAATGGAGATCATAAAGATGATATAGTTGGGGTAGGTTCAGGATACTTAAAAGTTCACAATCAAGAGGCTGGAGGTACTTTTTCTATTTCAAATTTTACTCTTTCGGGTACTAGTAAAATGCCTACATGGAGTATGGCAGCTGGGGATTATAATAGAGATGGTTATAATGACTTAGTTTTAGGTGCAGGTGATGGATTGTCAATTTGGCGTTCTCAAAATAATAGCGGAGTTATAACTTATTCTCCTATAACTCCTGGAGAATATATTTTTTGTCAGCGTACTAACTTTGTAGATATCAATAACGATGGGAATTTAGATATTTTCTCATGTCATGATGTGAACAGAAATGTGTATTACCTAAATAATGCTTCAAATAATCTTACTTATTATCAGTCAGGAGTAACTCCAGGGGCTTACAATTTAGGTCTAACAGCAAGTGGAGGAAATTACGCCTCTCTTTGGACTGATTTTGATAATGATGGAGATGTTGATATGTTCATTTCAAAATGCTCTGGCCCACCTTGTGAATTGCATAGAAATGACGGTAATGGTGTCTTTACAGATATTTCGGCTATAGCTCAAATCAATCCAACGCCAGTTCAATCATGGTCTTCAGCAGTTGCAGATTTTGATAATGATGGTGATATGGATATTTTAATAGGTTCAAACGGTTCTACAGCACATAAATTTTTTAGAAATAATCTTGATTTAACAAATAGTACAGAGGAAGCTTACTCAGAAATTACAATTGGATCAGGTTGGGATACAGATACAACTATAAATCGTGATTATATAGCTTATGATTTTGATAATAATGGTCTAGTCGATGTTATGGGAAGTGCAAATAAAATCATGTTTAATCAAGGGAATAACGTTTTTTCACCAGTAACTTATACTGGTTTAGGAATTAGTGTTGGTGGAGTTGGTGATTTGAACAATGATGGTTTTTTGGATATTGTGAATGGTAGTACAATTCATTTTGCAACACCTAATGGCAATAATTGGTTAAAAGTTGCTTTGGATGGTGTTCAAAGTAATAAAAATGGAATTGGTGCAAGAGTTGAGATTTATGGGCCATGGGGAAAACAGATTAGAGATATTAGAAGTGGTGAAGGATTTGCCTATATGAGCACTCTAAATGCTCATTTTGGATTGGGTACATCAACAATAATTAATCAAGTAGTTATTCATTGGCCTTCAGGAATTGTAGATACGTATAATAATGTGACACCAAATCAACAATTACTTGTGGTAGAAGGTGCAACGTTATCGCTCATAAAAAATGAAAACAATTCGGTATTTAGCATTTATCCAAATCCAGCAAAAAATGTTATCAATATTAAAATAAATACAATGAACGTTGAATTTTCAGAAGCTAAAATTTACGATTTAACAGGAAAAAAAGTTCTTGACAATAGAATGATTGATAATAAAATCAATGTAGAAAGTCTATCAAAAGGAACATATATTTTAGTTTTAAAAGATACAGACGGTAAAAGTTATTCCCAAAAAATCATTAAGGAATAGTAAAATAAGTTTTAAAAATTTAAAAACCGTCTCAATATAAATGGGACGGTTTTCTTTTTTTGTATTTTTACCAAGCAATTATATGATATGATCGAAGAGAGAGTAATTTTAGTTAATGAAGATGATGAGCAAATAGGTTTGATGCCTAAATTAGAAGCTCACGAGAAAGCCTTATTACATAGAGCTTTTTCGGTTTTTATACTGAATGATAAAAATGAATTGATGCTTCAACAAAGAGCACATCATAAATACCATTCGCCTTTATTGTGGACAAATACTTGCTGTAGTCATCAAAGAGAAGGAGAAACAAATGTAGAAGCTGGTAGTAGGAGGTTGATGGAAGAAATGGGCTTTACAACCGAATTAAAAGAGTTATTTCATTTTATTTATAAAGCACCTTTTGATAACGGATTGACTGAGCATGAACTTGATCATGTTATGGTTGGTTATTATAGTGATGAACCAAAAATTAACAACGATGAGGTTGAAGCTTGGAAGTGGATGAGTATTGAGGCAGTGAAGCAAGATATGGAAATCAATCCTGGAATTTACACAGTTTGGTTTAAAATAATTTTCGATGAGTTTTATCATTTTCTAGAAGATCATAAGATATGAGAGTCACAGTAAGCAGGAAAGCTCATTTTAATGCAGCTCACAGACTGTATCGTAAAGATTGGTCAGACGAACAAAATCAGAAAGTTTTTGGTAAATGTAATAATCCTAATTTTCACGGACACAATTATGAGTTAATTGTGGGCGTAACTGGAAATATCAATCCTGAGACGGGATATGTTATCGATATAAAAGACTTATCAGATATTATTTTTGAAGAGATAGAAACTAAATTTGATCATAAAAATTTAAATTTAGATGTTCCTGAATTTGAAAATTTGAATCCGACTGCAGAAAATATAGTAGTGGTTATTTGGAATAAAATTAGAAAAAGAATTGACTCGAAAAATGATTTGGAAGTCACACTCTATGAAACGCCAAGAAATTTTGTAACATTCAAAGGATAATTATGCAACAAGGATTAAAAGTAGGAGATAAATTGCCTTTATTTGGAGCAAAAGACCAAAAAGGAGAAGATTTTTATATTGCTTCAGTTTTAGAGAAAAAAGTTTTAGTGATATATTTTTACCCAAAAGATGATACGCCAGGATGTACAAAGCAAGCTTGTTTTTTTAGAGATCAGTACGAAGAATTTAAAGATTTAGGAGCAGAAGTTATAGGAATAAGTGGCGATAGCGTTGCAGCTCATAAAAAATTTGCTCACAAATATGATTTGCCTTTTACATTGTTGTCAGATAATGATAAAAGCATCCGAAAATTGTTTGGTGTGCCAACTAATTTTTTAGGCTTAATTCCTGGCCGAGTAACTTATATAGTAGATAAAAAAGGAATAGTGAAAATGATTTATGACAGTATGGATGCAGAAAGCCATTTCCCAAAGGTGGTTGAAGCAGTAAAAAACTTAATTTAATGGAAGTTTACCCTTTAATATTTAAACCTATATTGAAAGATAGAATTTGGGGAGGAACCAAATTGTCTTCAGAGTTAAATAAAGAAATTTCAACAAAAACAACAGGGGAAAGTTGGGAAATATCAACAGTTCCAGGAGATATAAGTGTTGTGGCTAATGGGATTTATAAAGACACAAATTTAAATGAATTAATAGAGCAGTATCCTGAAAAGCTCCTAGGAAAGAAAATTTATGAAAAATTTGGGTTGGATTTTCCTTTACTTTTTAAATTTTTGGATGCCAAGGATGATTTGTCAATTCAATTGCATCCTAACGATGAATTGGCTAAAAAGCGCCACAATTCGTTTGGAAAGACAGAAATGTGGTATGTTATGCAAGCCGATGATAATGCCAGACTAATTGTTGGTTTTAAAGAGAAATCTTCACCCGAAGAATATTTAAAAAATTTAAATAATAAAACATTAGTTTCTATTCTTGATCAAGTTCCTGTAAAGAAAGGAGATGTGTTTTTTTTGGAAACAGGAACAATTCATGCAATTGGGGCTGGTATTGTAATTGCAGAGATTCAGCAGACTTCTGATATAACGTATAGAATTTACGATTTTGACCGTAAAGATGTAAACGGCAACACTCGTGAGCTTCATGTTGATTTAGCTTTAGAGGCTATAAATTATGATGTTGTTGAAGCTAAAAAAGAATATTCATTATTTGAGAATAAGAGTAATGAGGTAGTTAAATGCCCTTATTTTACAACAAATGTGATTCCGTTAAATGGAAAGTTAGTTAAAGTGAAAAACGACGATTGTTTTGTAGTATATATGTGTACCGAAGGTGAATTTTCGATTAACTATAATAATCATAATTTTGAATTTAAAAAAGGAGATACAATTTTATTACCATCAGTATTGTCTGAATTTCAATTGATTGGACAAGCAAATTTATTAGAAATCACAGTAGAGTAGTACATATTACAAAGAATAATTGTACTTTTGCAACCAAAATTTAAAATACATAAAAATGGGAAGTGTTAAAAACTTAAAAAAAGACATCAACTTTGTAATGGGTGATATCATTGAAGCAGTTTATTTATATGAAATGACTACTACTGGTAAGCCATCTGATGCGACTAATGCAATTATTGAAGAAGTGATTGCTACTTTCGACGGATTAATTACTAATGTTAATGCTAAAAACGTTGAGAATAAAAAGGCACATTTCAAACAAATTAATAAAGATTTAGAAGTAGCTGCTAATCAATTGGTTGATAAAATCAACGCATTATAGTAGTAAAAAAATCAATAAAATTAGGGTGTAAGTGTTTGGAAGTTTAAAAAACTCCATTATATTTGCACCCGAAATGAGTCGCCGGTGTAGCTCAGCTGGCTAGAGCAGCTGATTTGTAATCAGCAGGTCGTGGGTTCGAGTCCCTCCATCGGCTCAATTTTTTTCAAAATAATGATACACTTTGCCGGTGTAGCTCAGCTGGCTAGAGCAGCTGATTTGTAATCAGCAGGTCGTGGGT
>CAMLKV010000107.1 GCA_946480635.1 uncultured Flavobacterium sp. | reverse complement strand
TAAAGACAAAGAAACTGATGATGCCGTTGTGTTGAAAATCTCTAATCAAAATCAAGAAAAAACTATCACTTTATTAGGTTCAAAAGGAAAAATAAGCGAGCCACAAAGTTTTAAAATTGGTGATTTAGATTACACAGTTATTTTTGGAAGTAAAGTATATGATTTACCTTTTAAAGTAAAACTTAATAAATTCATCGCATCTAAATATCCTGGAACAGAAAAGAGTTATTCGGCTTTTGAAAGTCAAGTAACTATTATAGATGACAAACCATTTGATGCTAGAATTTTTATGAATAATATTTTAGATCATAAAGGATATAGATTCTTCCAAGCTGGATTTGACCCAGATGAAAAAGGAACCAAATTATCAGTTAACCATGATTTTTGGGGAACTTGGATAACTTATATAGGATACTTTTTACTTTATTTGGGTATGATGGCAATTTTATTCACTAAACATTCTCGTTTTGGAGAATTAAAAGTGAAATTGGATAAAGTTCGTATTAAAAAATCGACACTCTCTGTAATTATCCTATTATTTTCATTTGTTGGATTTGCACAACATGACAATCATGCTCATCAAAAAGTAACTGAAAAGCAAATAGATTCTTTATTAAACAAGTTTCTAGTACCTGCAGAACATGCTGAGAAATTTGGACGATTAGTAATTCAGGATGATGGCGGACGTATGAAACCAATTAATACCTTTTCATCAGAATTATTGCGTAAAGTAAGCAAAAGTGATACCTACAAAAATATGAATGCTGATCAGGTGTTTTTGTCTATTACTCAGTTTCCTCAAGTGTGGTATGAAGTGCCTATTATATATTTGAAAAAAGGAAATGATAGTATAAGAAAATTAATTGGTATCGAAAAGGATGTTAAGTACGCAAAAATGATTGATTTCTTTGATGCAAAAGGAAACTATAAACTTACCAATCAATTAGATAAAGCATACAAAGCAGCTGTTCCAAATGCTTTTGAAAAGGATTTTATTGAGGCAGATAGAAAAGTAAACCTTTTATATTCAGCATTAAGTGGTCAAATACTTAAAATTTTTCCTAAACCATATGATAAAAATAACAAATGGGTAAGTTATCTTGAACTGAATGAGCCTACAAATACAGCTTTAGATACAGTGAAAAATGTTTTGCCTTTTTACTTGAATTCCTTAGATAAGGCTTCATTTTCTAAAGATTACAAACTGGCAAATAGTTTAGTTGTTGGTTTAGATAAATATCAGAAAAAATACGGTTATGAAGTACGTCCAACTGATAAGCAAATCGATTTAGAGATTGCTTATAACAAATATGATGTATTCAAAAAATTATATTCTTGGTATATCTACGCTGGATTATTGATGTTTATGTTTGTAATCATAAATATCTTCAATAAAAGAAAATGGGTAGGTATTACAGTTAATGTATTTCACATAATTATAGGCATATTATTTTTATTGCATACAACAGGTTTAATTGCACGTTGGTATATTTCAGGGCATGCGCCTTGGAGTAATGCTTATGAATCAATGATTTATGTGGGATGGTCTATAATGTTTTTTGGATTAGCTTTTGGTAGAAAATCTAAATTAACTGTTGCCTCTACTGCATTTGTTGCGGCAATGATATTAATGGTCGCACATTGGAGCTGGATGGATCCTGAAATAGCAAACCTTCAACCTGTGCTAAATTCATATTGGTTAATGATTCACGTAGCAGTAATTGTTGCAAGTTATGGGCCTTTTGCATTAGGAGCAATTTTAGGTTTAGTGGCTATGTTATTGATGTTGTTTACAACAAAAGAGAATAAAAAACTAATGGATCTTAATATTAAGGAGATTACTTATATTAACGAAATGGCTTTAACCGTTGGTTTAGTCATGCTTACCATAGGTAACTTTTTAGGAGGTCAATGGGCAAATGAGAGTTGGGGACGTTACTGGGGTTGGGATCCAAAAGAAACTTGGGCTTTAATTAGTATCATGGTCTATGCTTTTGTTATTCATATGCGTTTTGTTCCTGCTTTGCGTGGTAAATTTATTTATAATTTCATGAGTGTACTGGCTTTTGCGTCTATTCTAATGACCTATTTTGGAGTTAATTTTCACTTGAGTGGTTTGCATTCATATGCTTCAGGTGAAAAACAAAATGTTAAAATTTACGCATATGTGTTAGTTTTTTTCTTAATGTTTTCTTTAATTGTTTATATTAGACGCAAGCTAATTGACAAAAACAAATAACACATGAAACGAAAATTACTTATTACACTAATGGCGGTTATTGCATTTAGTTGTAAAAATCAGGAAGACAGTATTAAAAACAAAACGGTAAACGTGGAAGCAATTCAAGAAAACACAGCTGGTGAGGACATTTATCAGTTTAAAGTCAAAGACATCTCAGGGAAAGAATTTGACTTGGCCTCATTGAAAGGTAAAAAAGTAATGATTGTAAACACAGCTTCAGAATGTGGTTTAACTCCTCAGTATGAGCAATTACAAGCATTATATGACGAGTTTAAGGGTAAAAACTTTGTAGTTGTAGGGTTTCCTGCTAATGATTTTGCAAACCAAGAGCCAGGAACAAATGCAGATATTGCAACTTTTTGCTCTAAAAATTATGGAGTTACTTTCCCTATGATGGAGAAAATTTCTGTAAAAGGAGAAACAATGCATCCGTTATATCAATTCTTAACTTCAAAAGCTAAAAATGGTATTGAAGAAAATAAAGTAGAATGGAACTTCCAAAAATACTTAATTAATGAAAAAGGTCATTTAGATAAGGTGTTATCGCCTCAAACACTACCTATTGACGAAGTTATTATTAACTGGATTAGCTCTTAAAAAATACAATTATTAAAAATAAATGCACTATGGAAATAGTGCATTTATTTTTTGCCATAAAGTATCGTCAAAATCAGATAATGCTAAATTCACATTATCAGCAGCATCTCCCATTCTAATCACTACCATTTTCTTACTTGGTATTACATATATTTTTTGATCATTTTTTCCCAAAGCCATAAACATATCATTTGGTCCAGAAGGGATTATACTGCCAGTAAATTGCAATTGGCTTTGAGGTAAATGATAACTTGATTTACCATTAAGCCACCAAAGGTATCCATAAGATTGATTTATACTTTGAGAAGTTGAGGTAGCTTCATTAAAATAATTTGTGTTAATGATTTGATTTCCATTCCAATTTCCTTTGTTAAGTGCTAGCAAACCAAATCGTGCCATACTTCTTGTGTCACTCCAGTAAACCGAATTGTCTCCACTTTGATACCATGTACCGTTCATACCAATTTTGTCTCTCAATTTGGTATTAAAATAATTACTCCATGTTTGATTAGTAGCTTGTGCAACAACATCTTGAAGTTTTACATAGACATTGTGGTATGCCCATCTTGTTCCAGCGTCTGCCTTATATTGCAAGTTACTTGGATCAACATTGTCACCTAATGAATCATCAAGTCCTGATGACATACTAAGTAAGTGCTTGCAAGTAATAAAGTTTTCTTTGGCTAAGGGTTCACTTGTCCATCCATTCCCAATATATGTTGAGACTTTATTATTGATGTTTAAAAAATTTTCTTGCTGAGCAATACCAGTTACTGTAGATGTCAATGTTTTTCCAGCACTTGCCCAATACCATAATGCAGTCGAATTGTGACTGTTAAAATAATTTTCCATCACAATTCTCCCGTTTACTAAAATCATAAATGACTTAGTATGTTTTAACTCTAGATAATCTAATAGAGGCTGAACTGCACTTTGATTCCAGTTTAGTGAAGAAATGGATTTTGTTTCCCATGTTGATGAATTATTAGGTGGGAAGTACATATTTTCTTCTGGTACAGGTTGAGAAGGTACTGATGTGTTTTCATCATCAGAACTACAGCTAACGATGCTTAAAAAGCAAAAACTTAGTGCATAAAATAGTTTCATTTTGGTAGTTTTAGTTATTTCAAATTTAGACTATAATTTTTCAAAAAGGTTTAACCGAAAGTTTTAATTTTACGTTATGAAAAAAATTACAGTAGTATTAGTGTCTTTAGTTGTTTTTTCCTGTAAAGAAAAAGTAGCTTTGAACCAAATTGATAAAATCAAAGGATATTGGCAAATCACAAAGGTTGAAACAGCCGAAGGTGAGAATAAGGAATATCCAATAAATGAAAATTACGAATATTTTGATATCAAAGATAAAACAGGTTTCCATAAAAAAGTGAGATGGCAACCTATGGGGACATTTCTTGTGGATGATTTACAGGAGAAAATGGTTGCTTCTGAAAAAGATGGGCAACTAGTGCTGGATTTCTCTTCTAATTTTGGAAAACATTCAGAAAAAGTAATTGAATTATCTGATAGTCTATTGGTTTTAGAATCAAAAGATGGAGCTGACTTTTATTATAAGAAAGTAAATGTAAACGCATTACCACAGTATGGCAAAAAGGCTGAATAACGATAGTTCGATTGGAGATATTCTTAAAGAAATCATCGAGGCAAACAAACTAGACAAAGGTTTGAATCAGATTTCTGTGGTCGATGCATGGAAAAATCTTATGGGTAATGGTGTGAATAACTATACCCGAAATGTTTTACTTAAAGGTTCAACACTGTATGTTGAATTAACTTCGTCGGTTTTACGAGAAGAACTGAGTTACGGGAAAGATAAAATCATCAAAATGATCAATGAAGAACTCGGAAGAGAAGTGGTAAAAGATGTTGTTTTAAAATAAGAAATGCCCCATTACGAGGCATTTTTTATTAACCAAAAATTAAAACTGTGCAGTTTCAGTGGAATCTTTCATGGCTACTGTTGAGGCCAATCCTGCAGTTACTGCATTTTGCACTTCGTCAAAATAAGTTGTACCAACAAAGTTTTGATGTTTTACTGCTCTAAAGCCTTCAGCTTGTAAAGCAAATTCTTTTTGCTGTAATTCCGAATATCCTGCCATTCCTTTTCTTTTATAAGCTAATGCTAATTCAAACATGGATGTGTTTAAAGCATGGAATCCTGCCAATGTGATAAATTGGAATTTATAACCTAATGCTGCTAAATCTTCACGAAATGTTTCCATTTCTTCAACACTCAGTTTAGCTGCCCAGTTAAAAGATGGAGAACAGTTATAAGCTAGTAATTTACCTGGGTATTGTGCGTGAATTGCTTCGGCGAATTTTCGTGCTTCAGTGATGTCAGGCGTTGAGGTTTCCAGCCAAATCAAGTCTGCATAAGGAGCATATGATAAACCGCGGCTTATTCCTTGTTCCAATCCTGCATTAACATAAAAGAAACCTTCAGGAGTTCTTTCGCCAGTAATGAATTCTCTGTCTCTGTAATCGACATCACTTGTAAGTAAATTTGCAGCATCGGCATCTGTACGCGCAACAATTAATGTTGGAACTCCCATCACATCAGCTGCTAAACGTGCAGCTACTAATTTGTTAATCGCTTCTTGCGTTGGAACCAATACTTTTCCACCTAAGTGTCCACATTTCTTGGCTGATGATAGTTGGTCTTCGAAGTGTACACCTGCAGCACCAGCTTCAATCATACCTTTCATTAATTCAAAAGCATTTAGATTTCCTCCAAATCCTGCCTCTGCATCCGCAACAATTGGAACTAAATAGTCTTTTTTATTTTCAACTTTATTTACCGATTGAATTTGATCAGCACGCAACAAAGCATTATTGATTCTTTTTACTACTTGAGGAACACTGTTAGCAGGATATAATGATTGATCAGGGTACATTTCACCGGCTAAGTTTGCATCGGCTGCTACTTGCCATCCGCTTAAATATATGGCTTCCAGTCCAGCTTCTACTTCCTGAATTGCCTGATTTCCTGTCATGGCTCCTAAACCAGCCACCCAATCCTGAGAATGTAATTTTTTCCATAGTACTTCCGAACCACGGCGTGCAATGGAGTATTCAATTTGGTAAGAGCCTTGTAGTTCCACTACTTTTTCTGCAGTATATGGTCTTTCGATTCCTTTCCATCTTGGGTTTGTAGTCCAATCAGTAACTAATTGTTGAATTCTTTCTTCAGTTTTCATAATTTTGTTGTGCTTTAGATAGTTATTATTAATTATTTGAATGTAAGCTGTCAGATGTTGCCGCATCTGGCAGTTTTTAAAGATATTTATATGCTATCGTTGTTAAGAAATCGTCTAATTCAGATTTAAGAGACATTTCAGTGAATAATTCAGCAGCTAATTCGAATCTTCCTTTACTGTATCGTTCTTCACCTACAAGATCTTTAATTTTTATCAACTCTATTTCGGTTAGTTCTTTTAGAAGGTAAGGAGTGAATGTTTTTCCGTTTTCTAAAACAATATTTTTTTGAAGCCAAAGCCAAATTTGTGTACGAGATATTTCGGCAGTTGCAGCATCTTCCATTAAATGATATAATGCGGCAGCTCCAACCCCCGTCAGCCATGATTCGATATATAAAATACCTACATTGATGTTTTTTTGGATACCATTCAAGGTGATAGTTCCTTGTGGAATTTCCAATAATTGTTCTTCAGTGATACTTAATTCGTTTCTCCTGATGTGCATTTGGTTTTTTGTTAGCATGTTATCATTAAAAACTTTCATGGCTAGAGGGACCAAAGCGGGATGCGCTACCCATGTGCCGTCATGACCATTTTTAACTTCACGTTCTTTGTCGGCAATCACTTTATTGAATGCAATCTGATTCGCTTCTTCATCGTTCTTGATTGGGATTTGGGCTGCCATTCCTCCAATTGCCAGAATATTTCGTTTGTGACAGATTTGAATAACTCTCAATGAATAAGCATTCATAAACGGACTTGTCATGGTGATTTGATCTCTTTCAGGAACTATAAAATTTTTGTGGTTTTTAAGTTTTTTGATGTAAGAGAAAATATAATCCCAACGGCCACAATTTAGACCTGCAATATGCTCTTTTAGTTCATAAATAATTTCGTCCAACTGAAAACTGGCAGTAATAGTTTCAATTAAAACAGTCGCTTTGATGGTACCATGTTTAATACCTAAGTAATCTTGACTGAATATAAAAACTTCATTCCACCAGCGAGCTTCTTCGTAGTGTTCTAATTTAGGTAAATAAAAGTATGGGCCTAAACCGTTTTCGAGTTGTGTAATTGCATTGTGAAAGAAAAACAAACCAAAATCAACCAACGATGCTGATGCTAATTCACCTTCAAAAAAAATGTTTTTTTCTTCTAAATGTAAACCACGTGGACGAACTAACAGAACCGAATGTTTTTCATTCAAAGTATATCTTTTACCGTTTTGTTCG
>CAMLKV010000106.1 GCA_946480635.1 uncultured Flavobacterium sp. | reverse complement strand
TTAGGCAAGTTTTGAAAAAATTGAATATTTGTCCAAAACCCTAGAAGAAGACTAATTGTATAGGTTACTAATGTTGTAATATTATTTGTTTTTGATTCGAAAAAAAATAATAATATAGGTATAAAAGCAATATTTAAAAATAACCGTTGACAAGCTTTAAAAACATTGAGAATGAAGTATTCAATAAAGTTGTAATTTTGGTTTTTGAAACAAATAGATGTCCCTAGTGTATAAATAGGAATTGTAGCAAGAGTAACCCATGAAAAATGATTAGATATCCAATGAATAATTTTTAAAGTTTTATCATTAATCAAATTTGTATCATTATGGGTTGTAGCAGAAGTTATATGGAATAAATGATTTAATAATACATAAAGAGTTGCTAATATTATTAATAATGAAATTGGCTTAAAATGCTTAACTCTTTTACCTTCTATATATTCTCTAATGGTATGCCCAGGTCTTGTATATAGTTCTTTAAAACTATAGAGTATCCCATTGTCATAATGAAATAAACCATGTTGAATATCATGCCAAAGAAAATGAAAATCTAATTTATGTGTGTCTGCTTTTTGGCCACATGTATTACAATAATTTCCTTCAAAAACGGTGTTACAATTTTTACATACAGTTTCCATTAACTTAAAGATTTATGAACTCGGTGTTTATGTTTCGTTTGTCTTAAATTATCATTACCGCTGATGATACTTATATTTCCATCAATTTCAAACATAGCAAGTTTTACTTCATTGTGATGTTCTACTCCATGTTCCCTTAAGGCTTGCTCCATTTCTTCAGAAGTAATTCCTAAACGAGCTAGTGTTTTATAATAGGTTTTTCCGTTATGTATTAAAATTTCGGGTTTATCTGCAATCAAATTTCTAACAAAATAGGATTGCGTCATCACTCTTTTAAAAATCAAATTAATCAAAAACAACGCTAAAGCTGCAGTTAATCCGCCAAGTAATGATGAATCACTGCCTACCATTGCGTTTTGAACGGAATTACTAATTAATAAAATTAGAATAATATCAGCAGTATTAAGCTGTGAGAGTTCTTTTTTACCAAAAAATCGAAGCGCGACTATCATAAAAAGATATACAGCAACACTTCGAAATACTATGTCAAGATAAGGATTCACTATTTTAGTTTAAAGTTTTTCTCAATCGCTTTAATCATTTCGCCAGCAATATCTTTGTGCGTTGCACCTTCAATTCCTTCTAATCCCGGAGAAGAATTAACTTCTAGTAATAATGGTCCTTTTGAAGAACGAATAATATCTACACCAGCTACTTTTAAGTCCATAGCTCTAGCAGCTTTGATAGCAATTTTTTTCTCAGCAGCAGTTACTTTCACAACAGAAGCAGTCCCTCCCATATGAATATTAGCTCTAAATTCACCAGGAGCGGCTTCACGTTGCATTGCAGCAACGACTTTGCCATCAACAACAAACAATCGTAAATCTTTACCATTGGCTTCTTTTATGAATTCTTGTACTAAGATGTTGGCATTTAAACTTTTGAAAGCATTGATTACAGATTCTGCAGCCTTTTTTGTTTCGGCAAGTACAACACCTTTTCCTTGAGTTCCTTCTAATAATTTTACAATTAATGGTGAACCTCCAACCATTTGAATAAGATCGTTGGTATCTAAAGGTGAGTTGGCAAATCCGGTTGTTGGAATGTCAACTCCATGATTTAATAAAAGTTGTAATGAAAATAATTTGTCTCTTGACTGAGTTATGGCAGCAGCTGAATTTAAGGTAAAGACCTTTAAAGCTTCAAATTGACGTGTCAAAGCGCATCCGTAAAATGTTATGCTTGGACGAATTCTAGGAATTATGGCATCAAAATCGTTTAAAACTCTTCCGCCACGATAATGAATTTCAGGATTAGTTGCATCGAGTTTCATGTAACATTCTTTGATATTTAAGAAATGCATTTCATGACCACGCATTTCGCCTGCCTCCATGATTCTTCGATTGCTATACAATTCTGGGTTACTGGCTAATACACCAATTCTTAATCCTTGTTTGATTATTTCTGATGATTGATAATAATCTTTTATTTCATCAAAAGAAGGCTGTCCTAATTTGTATTTTTCTTCGGGATCCACTACAAGTCTGCTAATCATTGCTTCTCGACCTAAAAGCATTCTGAATCCCATCGAATCACGATTTGTTAGTGTAACTTCAATGTTGAATGTTTTTTCTCCAATATGAAGTTGCGTCATGATAACATAACGTTGTTCTCTAAAACCACTGGAGCTTTTTACGACACGTTTATCTATTAAACGAGCTTCACAACGTTTTGTGATTTTTGTATTGTTTTGAAGAGGATTAACTTCGAAGTGAACCCAATTTTCGTTATTTTTTAAAAAAGGTGTAATGTTTAAGGCATGTAAAGCCGAAGTTTTTGCGCCAGAATCGACTCTGGCTTTAATAAAAGGTATTTGCAATTCAGGGAAAGAGCACCATTCTTCACTTCCAATGATTACTTTACTTTGTGGCATGTTTTTGTTTTTTATTTCTAAAACTAAGGTAGTATATTATTTTAAATAAAAAAACCTACTAATTAGTAGGTTTTTGTGCTTTTTTGATTTTGACTTTGAGCTCTTGTAAATCTTTATCTAAATCCATTTCGATGGTGTCACCCTCATGAATTTTTGAAGTAATGATTTCTTCAGCTAAGGCATCTTCAACATACTTTTGAATAGCTCTTTTTAGTGGTCTTGCTCCAAATTGTTTGTCGAAACCTTTCTCGGCTATAAAAGCTTTTGCTTCATCAGATAATTTAATGTTATATCCTAAATCTTTAACTCTTCCGTAAAGTTTTTTCAATTCAATTTCGATGATTAAGTCAATATCATCTTTTTCTAATGCATTGAAAACAATTACATCGTCAATTCTATTTAAGAATTCTGGAGCAAATGTTTTCTTTAAAGCGTTTTCTATAACACCTTTAGAATGTTCATCTGCTTGTGAAGTTTTAGCAGCTGTACCAAAACCAACTCCTTGACCAAAATCTTTTAATTGACGTGCACCAACGTTAGAAGTCATAATGATTATAGTATTTCTGAAATCAATTTTACGACCTAAACTATCAGTTAGATATCCATCATCTAATACTTGAAGCATCATATTGAAAACATCTGGATGTGCTTTTTCGATTTCATCTAAAAGAACAACACAATATGGTTTACGACGAACTTTTTCAGTCAATTGTCCACCTTCTTCATAACCAACATATCCCGGAGGCGCTCCAACTAATCTTGAGATTGCAAATTTTTCCATGTATTCGCTCATGTCAATTCTTATTAAAGCATCTTCAGAATCGAATAATTCTTTTGCTAATACTTTTGCTAATTGCGTTTTACCAACACCTGTTTGACCTAAGAAAATAAATGATCCAATTGGTTTATTAGGGTCTTTTAGACCAGCACGATTTCTTTGAATTGCGCGAGCAATTTTTTGCACTGCTTCTTTTTGTCCAATTACTTTGTTTTCAATAAGTTCTGGTAATTTGGCTAATTTATTACTTTCAGTTTGTGCAATACGATTTACTGGTATTCCAGTCATCATTGAAACTACATCAGCAACATTATCTTCAGTTACTTGAATTCTATTGTTTTTAGAATCTTCTTCCCATTGTTCTTGAGCAACAGCTAGTTCTTTTTCTAAACGTTTTTCGTCATCACGAAGTTTAGCAGCTTCTTCATATTTCTGTCTTTTTACTACAGAGTTTTTAAGCTCACGTACTTCTTCTAATTGACGTTCTAAGTCAAGAATTTGTTTAGGAACATCGATGTTGGTGATATGAACTCTTGAGCCTGCCTCATCCATAGCATCAATGGCCTTGTCTGGTAAGAAACGCTCAGACATATAGCGCTCAGTTAATTTAACACAAGCTTCAACTGCCTCTGGAGTATATATTACATTATGATGATCTTCGTATTTTCCTTTAATATTGTTAAGAATTGTGATAGTCTCTTCTATTGTAGTAGGGTCAACAATTACTTTTTGGAAACGACGCTCTAATGCTCCATCTTTCTCAATATATTGACGATATTCATCTAATGTTGTGGCACCAATACATTGTATTTCACCTCTGGCTAAAGCAGGTTTAAACATATTTGAAGCATCTAATGATCCAGTTGCTCCACCAGCCCCAACTATAGTGTGAATTTCATCAATAAAAAGAATAATATCGTCATTCTTTTCAAGCTCATTCATAACTGCCTTCATGCGTTCTTCAAACTGTCCACGGTACTTTGTTCCAGCAACTAATGAAGCTAAATCTAAAGTAACAACGCGTTTGTTGTAAAGAATTCTAGAAACTTTTTTCTGAATGATTCGTAATGCTAATCCTTCGGCGATGGCAGATTTACCAACACCGGGTTCTCCAATTAATAATGGATTGTTTTTCTTTCTTCTGCTTAAGATTTGTGAAACACGTTCAATTTCTTTTTCACGTCCAACAACAGGATCTAGTTTTCCTTCTTCTGCCATTTCGGTTAAGTCGCGACCAAAATTATCTAAAACTGGAGTTTTCGATTTTTTGTTTGACTTATTGGCAGGGTTGTTAAAAGTGCCCTCTCTTAAACTGTCATCTTGTCCCGAATCGTCGCCGTATTGAGATTCGTTTTTCGGGAAATTATCTTGAAAATCTTCTTCGTTTGGCATCATAGTTAAATATTGTTCTTTTGCTGTATCATAATCGATTTTCAGCTTGTTTAATAATTTCGTAGTAGGGTCATTTTCATTACGCAAAATGCATAAAAGTAAATGCCCTGTGCTTATAGTGCTACTTTGAAAAACCTTAGCTTCTAGGAAGGTGGTTTTTAATGCTCGTTCTGCTTGGCGTGTAAGATGTAGATTTTTTTTATCGTTTCCACTTAAAGGATTAGGATTAGCAGGACTTAATATTTCAACTTTTTTTCTTAAATGATCTAAATCAATAGAAAGATTGTTTAGGATATTAATAGCAGTTCCATTACCATCTCTTAAAATTCCAAGCATAAGATGTTCTGTTCCAATAAAATCGTGGCCTAAACGTAAGGCTTCTTCTTTACTGTAAGTAATTACATCTTTTACTCTTGGTGAAAAATTATCATCCATAACTTAACAGGATTTGAATGTAAATTTAATGATTTATAAGGCTAATTGCAAAAATCGTTCCTTATCTGGGGTCTGACAGCTAAGTGACAAAAAAATATTTAAAATCAGCGTTAATTTAAATATAATTTATTAACCAAAGAATAACTTTTTTTTGTTGATAAATCGTGTAAATATGTTAATGTATTCCTATTGAATGAGTCCAAAATATCGTATATTAGCGCGTTTTGTAAATAAATTAAATTAATAACATAAATACTTATGTCTGACGGAGAAAAGTTAATTCCAATTAACATTGAAGACGAAATGAAATCAGCTTACATCGATTATTCGATGTCGGTTATTGTGTCGCGTGCGCTACCTGATGTTAGAGATGGTTTAAAGCCAGTACATCGTAGAGTTTTATTTGGAATGCATGAATTAGGGGTATATTCTAACAGAGCACATAAAAAATCAGCAAGAATTGTAGGTGAGGTATTAGGAAAGTATCACCCACATGGTGATTCATAAGTTTACGATGCCATGGTTCGTATGGCTCAAGACTGGAGTTTACGTTATTTAATGGTGGATGGTCAAGGTAACTTTGGTTCAATTGACGGAGATAGCCCAGCAGCAATGCGTTATACCGAAGCAAGAATGAAAAAGTTCTCGGAAGAAATGTTAGCTGATATCGAAAAAGAAACTGTTGATTTCCAATTGAACTTTGACGATACTTTAGAAGAGCCAAAAGTAATGCCTACAAAAGTTCCTAACTTGTTGGTAAACGGTGCCTCTGGTATTGCTGTTGGTATGGCTACAAACATGGCACCACATAACTTAACTGAAGTTGTTAATGGTACTTTAGCTTATATTGATAATAATGATATTGAGATAGATGAGTTAACTACCTATATCAAGGCGCCAGATTTTCCTACTGGAGGGGTTATTTACGGTATGGATGGAGTGCGTGAAGCATTCAAAACAGGTCGCGGGCGTGTTGTAATTAGAGCAAAAGTTGGTTTCGAAGAAGTTGATGGACGCGAAGCTATCATTGTTACTGAAATTCCATATCAAGTTAACAAAGCCGAAATGATTAAGAAAACGGCTGATTTAGTTAACGAAAAGAAAATTGAAGGAATTTCTACCATTCGTGATGAATCGGATAGAAATGGTATGCGTATCGTTTATATTTTAAAACGTGATGCAGTTCCTAACGTAGTATTAAATACATTATATAAGTATACACAATTACAATCTTCTTTCAGTGTAAATAATATTGCATTGGTAAAAGGTCGTCCTCAAATGTTGAATTTAAAAGATTTGATTCATCATTTCGTGGAGCATAGACACGAAGTTGTAACTCGTAGAGCACAATTTGATTTACGTAAAGCAGAAGAAAGAGCACATATTTTAGAAGGTTTAATTATAGCTTCAGATAATATTGACGAAGTTATTGCGTTAATTAGAGCGTCTAAAGATGGTGATGAAGCAAGAGCGAAATTAATCGAGCGTTTTAATTTATCAGAAATTCAAGCTCGTGCCATTGTTGAAATGCGTTTACGTCAGCTGACAGGTCTTGAACAAGATAAGTTACGTGCAGAGTATGATGAAATCATGAAAACCATCAACTATTTAAAAGAATTACTTGCAAGCAAAGAAATGAGAATGCAGGTTATTAAAGATGAGTTGAATGAGATTAAAGATAAATATGGAGATGAGCGTCGTTCAACTATAGAATATTCTGGTGGAGATGTTAGCATTGAAGATTTAATTGCTGACGAACAAGTAGTAATTACAATTTCACATGCAGGTTATATCAAACGTACACCTCTAACTGAATACAAAACTCAAAATAGAGGAGGAGTAGGGCAAAAATCAGCAGGTACTCGTGATCAGGATTTCTTAGAGCATATGTATGTGGCAACAAACCACCAGTACATGTTATTCTTTACACAAAAAGGAAAATGTTTCTGGATGCGCGTATATGAAATTCCAGAAGGAAGTAAAACAGCAAAAGGACGTGCTATTCAAAACTTGGTTAATATTGAGCAAGACGACAAAGTAAAAGCATTTATTTGTACACAAGACTTAAAAGATCAGGAATACATTAATAGTCATTATGTAATCATGGTTACTAAAGAAGGTCAAGTAAAGAAAACTTCTTTAGAATCATACTCTCGTCCAAGAACTAATGGTGTTGCAGCTATTA
>CAMLKV010000105.1 GCA_946480635.1 uncultured Flavobacterium sp. | reverse complement strand
TGAAACTCCATCACCTGTAATTTTATAAGATTTTGCATTATTTACGGCAATAGAAATAGGATTAGGAACTCCTCTGTAGACAATATTTAATCTATCTAAACCAATAACAGATAATTTAGAATTAACATCTTTTATTGTATCATTTTGGGTAAAACCTAAAACAGGAAATAACAACAACAAAATTATCTTTTTCATGGTTTACAGAAAGTTTTATTACACTTTCCTAATCTTAACGACTGGTGTTTTTGCAATGGATAAATTCAAATCGGAAGCAAAAAATAATTTGTGAATAATGATTAAAGATACATTAGTATTGGCAGTAATTGCATCGTACACATCTTGTGGGATTTTATTTCCTTTTACCTCAAAACTATCAAGAAAATCTCCTTTACTGTTTGTTAAATTTACTCTGAAACCTGTAACAGAAATATTACCATCTAAAAGATAATCAATCAATTTTACTGAAATTTCTGCGTTTAAAATTTCTTTTCCTGGCATTTCAATAATACAGTCGCCATTGATACAACCTTTTTGGTTAACTAGAATAGCCGCATATGGTAAATCTTTTACTCTAAAAATGTGTTCTTCAACAACTTTTGTAGTGTCTGAAGTTTCTATTTCCAGTAAAACTTTACTCTCTTTTTCTGCTTTTGGTTTGATGAAATATTTACCTTCATCATTTCTGAAAATATTATCTCCTTTTATTTTGTAAGGCTTTGCATTGCTAACTGCTATAGAAATAGGATTAGGGATTCCTCTGTAAGCAATGTTTAATTTATTTAAACCAATTACTGAAATATTAGGTTTAGTAATAGAATCATTTTGAGCATAAAACGATAAAGGAATCAATACTAAAAGTAGTAGAAATTTTTTCATAAAGTTGGTTGGTTTTAGGTGTTTGGGTTAACTTTTATATTATTCTTTTAGTTGTTCAATTCTCTTTTCTATCATTTCTTTTTCATTAGGGAAAAAACCTTGAGCAATCAAAAAGAATCCAAAAATCATTAAAATAACACTAATAATACGTTTGATCTTGTGAATGTTATATGGTGTTAAACGAGATTTTAATTGTTTAGCTACCAATATTTTAACAATATCGACTGCAATATAGGATAAAATAATTGTTGTGATGAAAGTTATAATTCTACCTGTTTCCATGTTAAGTTTTGGAGCGAAAACAATAATTACTCCCATCCAAAAAGCAAGTACTCCAATATTGATAAAGTTTAAAAAGAATCCTTTAAAAAATAATCCCAAATAGTTCTTTTTATTGATATCATCAGCCACATCATCCATTTCTTCTTTTTGCTTTCTTTCGTAACTTTTTTTTTCATTAATGAAAGAAATTAGTCCGTAACCAAGCATTAATAAACCACCAAAAATAAAGAGTTTAGGATTATCTTTTAACTTTTCTAAAATTTGATTGGTACTGAAATAAGCAATTAAAATAAAAACCAAATCACCAAAAACAACCCCAGCGTCGAGAACCATAGCTGCTCTAAATCCCTTTGTAATACTTGTTTCAAGTAATACAAAAAATACTGGACCAATAGTAAAAGCTAATAAAAATCCCCAAGGAATTGCAGAAAGTATATCGTTTATCATGTATAGTTTTTTAGAACTTGCAAGTTAGAATTTATGCTTTATAAATAAAATTATCTTTTACTCATTATCACATCACCTCCAAGCATTGTTTTTTGATTGACTTGTTTTGGGTTTCCAAAAATAGTTATTGTACCACCCGCACGTATTTTTGCATCAACAAAATCAGAAGCTCTTACATCTATAGATCCGCCAGCGTTTATTGATGCTGTTGCTTGAGTTGTTTGACATTTATCAGCTTCAATTTTTCCTCCTGAACTCACTACAAATTCAAGATTTTGAGCAGTACCAGAAATCTTTAAAATAGAACCACTTGATGCTTTTGCAGTAATTCTTGTGGCTTCGATTTGTACTTTAATTTGACCTCCTTCTTTTGCAATCAAATTAAAATTAATCGCTTTTAAAACAGAATCACATGAAATATAACTTCCTTCATTTGCTTCTAAAGCTTCAATTTTTTTAAAATAAACTTTAGCAACTATATCTTCGCCTTTTAGTAATTTACCAAAAGGCATTCTTATCTTCAATTCATCTTTGACAGTAACAATTTCAACTTCTTGAGATCTATTTCCTGTAATTTCAATCTTGTTTTCTGCAGATGGAATAAGCTGAACCGAAATTTTATCGAAAGCAGTTACTTTATCAAAATCTCCTAAAGTTTTATTTACTTGTGCTGATGCTAAAGCACTTACAAAAAAGATAGAACTTAAAATTACTTTTCTCATAATGAATTATTTATTCGTTTCTTCTAATGAAGTTAAAGTCCAATTGTTTTTTAACTAAATCGGCATTTTTCACTTTTACCCAAACTTCATCACCCAATTGCAATAAACTCTTAGTCATCTCGCCAACTAAAGCATATTGTTTTTCGTCAAACGTATAGTAATCATCTTTTATTTCACGAATGCGAACCATTCCTTCACATTTATTTTCGATAATTTCAACATAAATTCCCCATTCGGTTACACCAGAAATTACACCAAGGAATTCCTGATCTTGATGATCCTGCATGTATTTTACCTGCATGTATTTTATAGAATCACGTTCGGCACTACTGGCTGAATTTTCCATGTTTGATGAATGCACACATTTTTCTTCATACACTTCTTCATCAGCACTTTTTGCTCCGTCAAGGTATTGTTGTAACAATCGATGTACCATAACATCGGGATAACGACGAATAGGTGAAGTGAAATGTGAATAATAATCAAATGCTAAACCATAATGTCCAATGTTTTCGGTAGAATATTTGGCTTTACTCATAGTTCGAATTGCTAAAGTATCGACCATGTTTTGTTCTTTCTTACCAATAACATCTTCCAATAATGCATTCAATGATTTTGATATTGTTTCTTTTGATTTAAAATTTAAACTATATCCAAACTTTGAAATCACTCCTTGAAGATTCATTAATTTATTTTCATCGGGTTCATCGTGAATACGATACACAAATGTTTTCTTTTGTTTACCAATAAATTCAGCTACTTTTCTATTAGCCAAAAGCATGAATTCTTCAATTAAATGATTGGCATCTTTAGCTATTTTGAAATATACTCCAACAGGTTCATCATTTTCATCCAATTTGAATTTAACTTCTACTTTATCAAAAGAAATTGCTCCGTTATTCATACGGTTTCTTCTTAAAATTTTAGCCAATTCATCTAACATCAAAGTAGCATCTTTAATCTCATCTTTTACAACATATTCTTTTCCAGTCAATGAAATTTCAGCAGGAATTGTATTTGATTTTGTTTCAATAATATGTTGCGCTTCTTCGTAAGCAAATCGCTGATCAGAATAAATTACTGTTCTACCAAACCACTGATTGATAACTTGAGCTTTAGGACTAATTTCGAATATGGCTGAGAATGTATATTTTTCTTCTTCAGGACGAAGTGAACAAGCAAAATTTGATAGTACCTCAGGCAACATTGGCACAACTCGGTCTACTAAATACACAGAAGTTGCTCGTTTATAAGCCTCATCATCAAGAATAGTTCCCTCTTGAACATAGTGAGAAACATCGGCAATATGAATACCAATTTCAAAATTTCCATTTTCTAATTTTTGAAAAGAAAGGGCATCATCAAAATCTTTTGCATCTTTTGGGTCAATCGTGAACGTTAAAACGTTTCGCATATCACGACGCTTAGCAATTTCACTTTCCTGAATAGAAGTATCTAATTTTTTAGCATACGCTTCGACTTCTGGAGGGAAATCATAAGGTAAACCATATTCTGCAAGAATAGCGTGAATCTCTGTATCATGTTCTCCTGGTCTTCCTAAAACTTTAAGAACAGTTCCAAATGGGGAATCCGCTTTTTTAGGCCAATCTTCAATTTTTACTAAAACTACATCACCGTCTGTTGCTTCACCAATTTTATCTTTTGGGATAAAAATATCAGTGTACATTTTAGCATTAGCAGTAGTTACAAAGGCAAAATTCTTTTGTACATCAATCACACCAACAAATTCGGTACGATCTCGTTCTATAACTTCAATTACTTCGGCTTCAGGTCTTTTTCCTTTTCGACGATTATATACATACACTTTTACTTTGTCACCATCAAGAGCGTGGTTCAAATTATTCGTTGGTATAAATACATCTTCTTCAAATTCATCTGAAACAAAATAAGCTGTTTTGCGGGAAGTCATGTCGATTGTACCTTCGTAGTAATCTTGACTTTGCGCTTTAACAATATACTTACCAGGTTCTATTTCTATAATCTGCTTTTTTGAAGCTAAAATTTTAAGGTCTTTAATAATTTCGTTACGGCTTTTTGTATCATCTACTTCTAATTTAGCCGCTATCTGTTTATAGTTAAAAGGTTTGTTCGCTTCTTTTGAAAGTATTTTTAAAATTTTTCCAGAAAAATCTTTTACTCCTTTACTAAATCTTCTAGGCTTTTTACTCATCTTCATTTTTAATTACAGCTGAAAATTACAAAATAGTTTACAGTTATGAGTAAAGAGTAGGCAGTTTTAAAATAAATATAACTTTTCAACTACTATTTAAACTTTAACATTTTAAATTTTTAAAAAATTCAAGAGTTTTCAACAATAACTAAAAACAACAAAAAGAGATTTTTTAAAAATTAAAATTTATGATGTTTATGATAGGGTGTTGATAAGGCTTAAAACTTTTCTGTTTTAGATATTGTTGATGAGTTATACAAAGTTATACAACGATATTAACAATGTTATAAAAGGATAATGATTTGAAAATAAAGAATATTGATTTCATTATTAACAATTGTCAACAATTGATTTTAGATTGATTTTTTTGATAAGTTAACTTGTTAATTTATGTTAATAACTGTGAATTTCTGTTGGATAATTTTTCAAAAAGTTGACGAAACTTTTCTTGGATTTTAAATTTAGGTTTTGGATTACAATTTTAATTGATACAACCAAAAAATAGTTCTTATTTTCTTTCCTGAGTTATTAACAAAACTTGTTAACTTTTAATTGACTAAAAATCAGTGTTTTGTAAAATACCTTTAACATTGGTTAATAAAAGAATTAAAAAATTGCATATTTTATTGATTTTCAGATTATTTATTAAATAATTAAAAATCTTGAAATTAACGATACATTGATTATAAAGAAGTTATGTTTTTAGAGCTTTGTAAAAACTTAATTTTTTATGATAAAGTTACTTTTTAAGCTTTGGTTAATTCTGTACTTTTGTCAAAACATTCACAACACATATTTATATTATGATAATCTCAATTGGAAACGACCACGCAGGACCTGATTACAAAAATGCAATTGTAAAATACTTAGAAGCAAACGGGCACACAGTTATTAACCACGGAACTAATTCTTTTGACAGTGTTGATTACCCAGATTTTGGACACCCTGTGGCGTATGATGTAGAGAGTAAAAAAGCTGACTTTGGGATTGTAATCTGTGGAAGCGGGAATGGTATTGCTATGACAGCTAACAAACATCAAGACATTCGTTGTGCATTGTGTTGGACAGTTGAAATTGCCGAATTATCACGTCAGCACAACAATGCTAATATTATAAGTATTCCAGCGAGATATACTTCTATTCAACAAGCGGTTGAAATGGTTGAGGTTTTCCTTATAACTGAGTTTGAAGGAGGAAGACACGCAAACAGAGTAAATAAAATTGCTTGCAAATAAAAAACGTAAAGACTTCTAAATCAAGAAGTCTTTTTCTTTATAAATATATTGAAAACTATATGTCTCACGGCCACAATCACGTCCATATCCACAAACATGAAGTAGAAGGGAAGAACCTTGTTTTTTCTATTATTTTAAATTTATTAATTACTGTAGCACAGGTTGTGGGAGGATTGATATCAGGAAGTTTAGCCTTGATTTCTGATGCGTTGCATAATTTTTCAGATGTACTTTCATTAGTGTTCAGTTATGTGGCTCATCGATTATCAAGAAGAAAAGCATCTATTAATAATACTTTTGGTTACAAACGCGCCGAACTGATTGCGGCCTTTGTAAATGCTTTTACGCTTATTCTTGTGGCAGTTTATTTAGGTTATGAAGCGATCGATCGATTCTTTAATCCACAACCTATTAAATCAGGTTTGGTGATTTGGTTGGCACTTTTAGGTATTGTAGCCAATGGATTATCGGTTCTTTTGCTTAAAAAAGATGCAGATCATAATCTAAACATGAAATCAGCTTACTTACATTTATTAACTGATATGATGGCTTCGGTCGCTGTATTAGTTGGTGGTTTGTTAATGAAATTCTTCGGATGGTTTTGGGTAGATAGTGTGATGACTTTACTAATATCTATTTATTTAATTTATGTAGGTTATGATTTACTGAAAAGTTCTACTAGAATGTTAATGTTGTTTACACCTGATCATATTGATATTAAAGAAATAGTGCGTGAAGTCCACAAAATACCTGGAGTTGGAAAATTACACCATATTCATGTCTGGCATCTAAATGAAGAAGAACTGCATTTGGAAGCGCATTTAGATTGTTCGGAAGATATCAAAATGAGTGAATTCAACGAATTATTGCACCAAGTAGAAATCGTTTTGTTTGATAAATTCGGAATCAATCATATCAATATTCAACCTGAATTCAAAAAAGAAGATCCGAAAGATTTTATTGTACAGGACTAAATCCTTGGTAACTGAAGTTTTTTACGAATAGCAAAAATTCGGATGGATGCAACAATTAAAATAGCTACAATCATACTTACATATGATTGAAAATCATATTTTAACAATAGTAAATATAAGCTTCCGCCAATTAAACATGCAGTGGCATATAGTTCGCCCGGTTTTAAAATACTGGGTACTTTATTACATAAAACATCGGCTAATAATCCTCCAAACGTTGCAGTGATGATTCCCATTACCAAAGCATATCCGCTTGAAATACCAGAACGTAAAGCTACTTGAATCCCAACAATCGTAAATAAACCAATACCGAAAGCATCTATCCAAAAAATAAGTTTTTTGATGATGTTGGTATTCATTTTAAAGAAAAAGGCAACAACGGTCGAAGCAAGTACTATAAAAATAGCTACGTTATCATTAACCCAATTCACAGGTCTGATGCCAATGAGCAAATCTCGAATGGTTCCACCTCCATAAGCGGTCACAAAAGCTAATACCGAAGCACCAAAAATATCAAAGCGTTTGGTACGGGCTTTCAAAACCCCTGTAACAGCAAAAACAAAAACCCCTGTATAAGTTATGACTTGTAGCGTATCCATGAAACCGATTA
>CAMLKV010000104.1 GCA_946480635.1 uncultured Flavobacterium sp. | reverse complement strand
AATGGATGAAGAAGTTCAGAGACTAAAAGAAAAATAAAAACAAAAATGGCTTTCATTTATTTTATTAAAGTTAAGTTTAAAAACGAACAAAAGTAACTCAATAACATTAGAATTGAAACATTATGCTAAAGAAACTAATCGATCAACACTCCATGCTTCGGGTTTGTCGTTAAATAGTTTTGTTGTAAATGTCCAAACTTCATCAAACAAGGCTGAATTTCTATAGTTTTCTAAATCCTGTTCTGTTTCCCAATAACTATAAGTGAAAAATATACACGGATTATTTTTGTCTTGATATAATTCTAATAATTGATTACCCGGAGAATTTCTGATTTTCTCTTTGATTTCTTCAAAGTTTTCTAAAAATACAGGGATGTTTTCTTCATGAAAACTAAGTTTTACTATTCGTATAAACATGTTTAGTAAAATTGAATGGTTATTTCGTCATAATAATTAAGGCCTAACAATGATTTTGCAGATCCAACAGTATTTGGGTTGCTTTTATAGATGCAAATTTCTAAAAAACCACTTTCATTAAAAAGAGCTAATTTTTCTCCTTCATAATTTTTTAGGTTGAAAGTGTCGTTTACAACGAAATCTGAATAAGATTTATGTATTTTTTTGATGGTTTTTTTATCTATTTTGACTCTGTTTTTTTCATAAAAAATCTCAAATTGCCTTTTTTTACCAACTTCTTCAAATTGTTTTTTAGAGATGTTTGTTACACAGTTTCCAAAATGGTCAATGTAAACGATATATCCTTTTATTGAATTTAAATCGGAAGAAACAACAGCTTTTATGGTGCTAATCGTTTTTAAAGACTCAATTTCTTTACCAACAACACTTAATGAACCTCCTTTAACTAAATGATTTGCAACGGTTACAAATACATCCATTGCAGTAGATGAGTCAGGAAGTCTATCATGTATATTAATTTCTGCTATTTTTTGAGGTTTTATTTTTTGAGTTAGAATGCTCAAAATTCCGTTATCTGCACAAATAAAAAAGTGATCATTCCACTGCATTACAATATGAGAAGTGTCAATTGTGCGTTCACTGTCCACTCCAATTAAATGTACAGTTCCTTTTGGGAAGCTGCTGTAAGCCGCATTAATGATATAACTTGCTTCGGTAATATTAAATAAATCAATACAATGTGAAATATCAACTATTTGAGCATTAGGGTTTTCAGATAAAATTTTTCCTTTTAATGCACCCACAAAGTGGTCTTTTAATCCAAAGTCGGTTGTGAGTGTAATTATTGACATTATTTTGTTTATAACTAATCCTGAAAAGTTTTGGTAAATTTAGTAGATTTGAGAGAAAGAAAACGAATTTATTTCAAACTAAATTTTACAGCCTTTGAACGAAAGAATTATTGAACTGGAGAATATTGCTCCTAAAGATTTTTGGGGAGCACACGATAGTCATTTGGAAACTATTAAAAAATATTATCCAAAGCTAAAGATTGTGGCAAGAGGAACTACGTTGAAAGCTTTTGGAGAAGAAGAGGTTTTAGATGAATTTGAAATAAGGTTTAGGCGTTTAATGACTCACTTTTCACGTTTTAATAATATAGATGACAATGTCATCATGAGAGTTATTGAAGGTGATGCTCAACAAACAGGAGTGATGGATTCTAAAGATGAAATTCTTGTTCATGGGTTAGGAGGGAAGTTAATTAAAGCGATGACCCCTAATCAGCAAAAGCTTGTCGATTTTGTCCGAAAAAATGATATGGTTTTTGCAGTTGGTCCTGCAGGAACTGGAAAAACATATACAGGTGTTGCACTTGCTGTAAAAGCTCTAAAAGAAAAACAGGTTAAAAGAATAATTTTAACACGTCCTGCTGTTGAAGCTGGAGAAAATTTAGGATTTTTACCAGGAGACATGAAAGAAAAGTTGGATCCATACATGCAACCGTTATATGATGCGTTGCGTGACATGATTCCGCCACAAACATTAGAAGATTATATCTTGAAAGGGATTATTCAAATAGCGCCTTTGGCTTTTATGAGAGGAAGAACTTTAGATAACGCTTTTGTTATTCTTGATGAAGCACAAAATACAACACATTCACAAATGAAAATGTTTTTAACCCGTATGGGAAAAAATGCAAAGTTTATCATTACAGGTGATCCTGGACAAGTAGATTTGCCAAGAAGAACTATTTCTGGTTTAAAAGAAGCTATATTAGTTTTGAAAGATGTTGACGGTATAGGAATAATTTACCTTGATGATAAAGATATTGTTCGCCACAGATTGGTGAAGAAGATAATTGACGCATATAAGAGTATAGAAAATCATGATTAATAAGTTTTTAAAGGTTGCTATTGCTCTCATATCGTTCTTGATTATTCTACTTATTTTCAGAATCATTTTACCTATTTATGATTTATATGCCTACAAATTAACCGATGAATATTATTTGGTTGGTGTTGGAAACAAAAAATATGAGATAAGGAGAGAGATTTTTGGAAATCCGGTTATTTCAAATATAACTCTTAATGGAGAATGGATTATTACTCCTAATGAGATTTACGGAATAAAAGGTAATCCTGGGAGTATTGATGACGATTATTTCTTTTTAGAAAAAAGTGGTGATGCCATAGCAGTTTTTGATGATCTATATTCTCTAAATCAATTTTTAAAGGAAAAAGGTTTCGAAGAATATTCGATGCTTAATTCTGAAAAAGTTGTCCATCTCAAAATAGACAGAAGGAAATTTTAAGAGAGATGATTTATAAAGATAAAATTAAAAGTACTCTAGATGATACGAATTTTATACCTAGGATCTAGTTGTCTTTTGTTTATTCTGTCACTATGTCAGGAATGTTTTACCGTAAATGGCGAAAAATCTATAGGATCTTTTGGATTGATGGCTTTTTCATTAGGTCTTTTTAATAGTTCTCAATCTTTTATTGTTTGGCTTGCAAATCCCTTTTATTTTCTAACTATATTACTAATCCTATTTAAAAAAAGAATTGCTGTTATATCGGCATTATTAGCTTTTATTTTTGCAATATCCTTCTTAGTACTTAATAATGTTATAATTAATGAAGGAGGAACTATTGGGGAAGTTGATAATTATTTACTTGGTTACTGGCTTTGGATATCAAGCATCGCAATTCTCACTCTTGGAATTATGAGTGTAAATAAATTATCTCTAAAATAATTTTAATAAATTTCCTTAAGTCAAAAATTGAAAGATGTTTTTATAATTTATTTAGCTAATCTTAAAGTAAATTTCTTTTAAAAAATCAAGCATTATATTTCAAAAATGAAAACTTTTCAACACGAAAACGTTTTCGTTACGATTGTAATTTACTCATAATGTTTATCTTACGTAAAAAGTCATAAATTTAGTTCAAACAAAAAACAAAAACTAAATTTTATGAAACAAGCAACTTCAAAGTTAGTTGGTCTTTCCATGCTTATTATGACAATGGCATGTGATAAAGATGAAACTAACAAAGACCAATCACTCGAATTGGCAAAACAAACCAAAATTATTAATGTAACAAATCATGATGGTAAACCATTTAGCACAGGTGTAAGTACAAATGTGAATGGAAAGTATGTGGCAAATCCTGGAGGTGGTGTTATGATGCAGGCCTTCTATTGGGATGTTCCTTCCGGAGGTACTTGGTGGGACACTGTAAAATCTAAAGTCACCGCTTGGGGTAATGCTGGAATTGGCTCAATTTGGTTACCACCAGCTTCTAAAGCACAAAACGGACCTTATTCTATGGGATATGACCCAACGGATTATTATGATTTTGGAGATTATAATCAAAACGGTGCTGTAGAGACTCGATTTGGTTCCAAAACGGAACTGGTAAGTTTAATCACCCAGGCACATACTGAAAATATGCAAGTGTATGCTGATATTGTAATTAATCACAATAGTGGTGGTCAGTCTGAAGCAAACCCATACACAGGAACAAATACTTGGACAAATTTTTCAGGAGTAGCTTCTGGTAAATTCACCAGAAATTATAATGACTTTTATAAAAACTCTTACGGTAACAATGATGAAGGTTCTTTTGGTGGTTATCCTGATTTATGTCACGCAAATCCTCATGTACAAGATTGGTTATGGGGCAGAACTGATGCTGTAGGAAAGTACTATAAAAATACGATGAAATTTGATGGTTGGCGTTTTGATTATGTTAAAGGTTTTGGCCCTTGGGTTGTAAACAATTGGAATGCTAATGTTGGCGGATTTTCTGTAGGTGAATATTGGGATTCAAATGTAAATACATTAGAATGGTGGGCAAACAATGCAAATTCTTCTGTATTCGATTTTGCTTGCTATTATAAAATGAATGATGCATTCGATGGAAATAACTTAGCACTATTAAACGATGATATGATGTGGAAACGCAATCCGTACAAAGCTGTGACATTTGTTTCTAACCATGATACAGATGAAATTTGGAACAAAATGTTGGCTTATGCCTATATTTTAACTCACGAAGGTTATCCAACAATTTTTTATAGAGATTATGAAGAATGGTTGAATAAAGAACGTTTGAATAATTTAATTTGGATACACAACAACAAAGCAACAGGCACTACTTCTATTCTATATAGCGATAACGATGAGTATATAGCAAGAAGAAATGGTTATAATGGTAATGTTGGTTTAGTAGTTTATTTAAACAATTCGTCGTCATGGCAGGAAAGATGGATTCAAACGAATTGGGCTAATGCGCAAATTAAAGATTTTACAGGACATTCATCGTGGTATCCTACCACTCAGGGAGATAAATGGGTGAAAATTCAATGTCCTCCTAACAGTTATTCAGTGTGGTCAATTAATATGTAGTTGTTTTTTTATTTGCAAAAGGTCACTCACAAACGGGTGACTTTTTGTTTTTGTAATCATTTAAAATAAATTACTTTTGTGGCTCAAAACAACAACACAACATTTAATGAATACTATTACTTCTACCCAGTTTAACTTTCCTGGACAAAAATCTGTTTATCACGGAAAAGTACGTGAGGTTTACAATATCAATGACGAACTTTTAGTAATGATTGCTACCGATAGACTTTCGGCATTCGATGTGATTATGCCAAAGGGAATTCCATACAAAGGTCAAATCCTTAATCAGATTGCAACAAAATTTATGCAGTTGACAGAAGATATTGTGCCAAATTGGTTAGTAGCAACTCCAGATCCTAGTGTAGCTGTAGGTCATTTGTGTGAACCTTTTAAAGTAGAAATGGTAATTCGAGGATATTTATCAGGCCATGCAGCGCGTGAATACGCAGAGGGTAAAAGACAACTTTGTGGCATAAATATGCCAGAAGGAATGAAAGAAAACGATAAATTTCCTGAACCAATTATTACTCCAACTACAAAAGCAGCAGTAGGAACACATGATGAAGATATTTCAAGAGAAGCTATTTTAGCACAAGGAATTGTTTCTGAAGAAGATTATTTAGTTTTAGAAAAATATACAAGAGATTTATTTCAAAGAGGAACTGAAATTGCAGCTTTAAGAGGATTGATTTTAGTAGATACTAAATATGAATTTGGGAAAACAAAAGAGGGTAAAATCGTTTTAATTGATGAAATACATACACCGGATTCTTCACGCTATTTTTATGCTGATGGTTATCAAGATCGTCAAGATAGAGGAGAAGCTCAAAAGCAATTATCAAAAGAGTTTGTTCGTCAGTGGTTAATTGCCAATGGTTTTCAAGGTAAAGAAGGTCAACAAATTCCTGAAATGACAGATGAGTACATTGAAACAGTTTCTGAAAGATATATAGAACTTTACGAAAACATCATAGGGGAAAAATTTATAAAAGCTGATGTTAGTAATATTCAAGAAAGAATTGAGAAGAATGTTGTAGCTTTTTTGAATAAATAACATAAAGATATCATATCGTTTAATTAACCACGCTTTGCGTGGTTTTTTTGTTCTTTGTAACTAGATAAATGAATCTAGTTCAATGTTAAAATAATGTTATAATAGAAATTTTATGTAACACATATTTCAATATAGCGTCTATTCATATAAATCATTAATCAAAAATCAATCATCATGAAAAAATCAATCATTATCTTAGGTTTAGCTCTTGGAGCTTTTGCAACTCAATCTTATGCATCAAATGTTAGTATTTCTCCTAAAAAAGAAATTTTTGCTAGTGTTAATTCTCCATTATGTGCAGCAATTGTAAAAGGAGATTTAGAAGCTGTAAAACTGTTTATTGAATATGGAGCAGATGTAAACGAAACATCAAACGGAATCACACCTTTGATGTTTGCAGCTCGATATAACAGAGCTGATATCATTAAGGCTTTATTAAAAGGTGGAGCAAATAAAGATACAAAAGATGAAAGAGGTAATACAGCTTTAAAATATGCTGAAAAATTTAAAGCAAATGAAGCTATTGAAGCTCTAAAGTAAATTTAAATAAATAAAAAAGTCCCTTTATCAAGGGACTTTTTTATTTATACCAGTTTTTATTTCTTTTCTAAATTAGTCTTTAAATTATCTAAGCCAGCCTGTAAATCTTTCCCAAGCATTTCGTCCATATTCATAAAAAGCATCATCACATTCATAGGATAAGGCATTTTCCCATTAAATCCCCATTTTACTTTAGTTTGTGCTGGAGATATAGATTCGGTTGTGAAATATGCATAATCTGTAGACTCCATAGGGCGTTTAAAACGAAGTTCCATATCGATGCGTTCTCCAGGAGTAATTTTTTTAATTTCTTGCTCGCCTTCTCCTACATCATCATTTCCGTTCCAACTATAAATAAAACCAACTTCGCCATCAGTTCCTGTAAATATTCTTTTTGAATTAGGATCTTTCATGTTCCAAACACTAAAATGATCTTGGTTTTTCATCATTTTCACATAATTAAAAACACTGTCTTTAGGTTGGTTGATGGTTACTTCTCTTTCAACTGCATAATCTTTGGTCATTACTAATCCTGCTATTAACACAATTCCGATAAGAGCAAGCAAAACAAAAATAATTTTTTTTAGAATTCTCATAGTTTTATAGTTTTAGGTTAATGTTAGTTATTTGGACTTTTTAAATGCAGCTTCGTAGGTTTCAATCCAGTCTTGAACACTCATTTTTGTCATTAATTCTCCAATTAGTTCAAACGGAATATCTTCTGCTTTTTTAAATCGCACACAACTTTTTCCCATATCAAGTTTTTTCTTTGAGTATTTAGGGTATTCAGAGGTGAACCAATTTAAAAGTTCTGGATTTGCATAAATACCCATATGATAAAAAGCAATGAAATTTTTTTGAGATGCAAGCCCTGCAAAAGGAAGCGGATCTTTTGGATTGCAATGATAACCGTTTGGATAAATAGAATGAGGGACAGAATATCCCATCATACCATAT
>CAMLKV010000103.1 GCA_946480635.1 uncultured Flavobacterium sp. | reverse complement strand
CTATATGTTGGTTTTTATAGTACCATTCCATAACAGGAGGTAGTATGAACCATTTTTTAGTAATCATATTATCTACATCAGCGCAACTACTATTCACTCTGAATTTTCCTGTTGGGTCTAAGTGAACTGTTTTGTGATATGGACAAACCGATGTCGCTTTTCCTTTTAATGGAACAAATTGTTTTGTTTTAGGACAATCTTCTTGTGCTAAATGTCCGCTTAATTTGCAAACATCAACTTCAGCCAAATCTAAAGAAGGTTTTTTGAACCAATGTGTTCTTGGTAGTAAATTAAAAACATCAAATAATATTGGAGCAGCACTAGATACACCAGTCAACGATGGTCTACCTTCACCCGAAGCATTTCCAACCCAAACACCAACCACATATCTTGAATTTGTTCCAATGGCCCAAGCATCTCTATTACCAAAGCTAGTTCCTGTTTTCCAAGCTATTTTAAGCGAACTATCATAAAATTTCCAAGCTTCATCACCTTCTGGGCGATTTACTTCTTCCATAGCATTGTAAGTTTGCCAAATGGCGCCAGCACCTAAAATTGTCTTTTGATTACTGTTAGATCCAAAATCCTGAGTGAATGAATGGTCATAATTAAGCTCTGAAAATTCTTTAGTTCTATATTTTCCGTTAGAGGTATTAAAATAATTTACAGTAGAAGACATACCTGCATACGTACGACATAAATCCCAAAGATTACTTTCGGCACCACCTAAAATCAGCGATAAACCATAGTGATCTGGCTGTTTTGAAATATCACGAAGCTTAAACTTTTGAAGCTCTTCATAAAACTTGTTTACACCATAACTCTGCAGCATTAAAACAGAAGGAATATTCAACGAACGAGCCAAAGCGCGATGAGCAGGAACAGCACCGTCAAAAGTCAAGTTGAAATTTTGTGGTGTATATCCTGAAATTTGCGTGGGAATATCAGGGACTAAAGTGTTGGGCAAAATTTCTCCTTCATCAATCATTGCAGCGTATAATAGTGGTTTTAAAATACTTCCAGTGCTTCTTGGTGCACCAATAATATCTACATCTTTTTGATGGTCTTCATCAGATGGAGAGTTTCCTACGTAACTAACTATATTTCTGTTTTGAATATCAATTACTAAAATTGCAAGATTGTTTATCTCGTTTTGTTTGTACTGACTGTAATAGTATCGTGCTATTTGATTAATTCGATTTTGCAGTGCAATGTTAACCGTTGTTTTTAATCGTGTGCCTTCCTGATTTTTAGCCACCCTTTGTAATAAATGTGGAGCTATTTGTGGTAAGTCATAAGGCTTTTGAGGTAATGGTTCTTCTATTGCAAGCTCATACGTTTGCTCGTCTATAATGTTTTCATTTTTTAGTTTAAGAAGTAAATTGTTTCGTTTTCGTAATAATTTCTCTTGGTTTTTCCCTGGGTAAATTAAACTCGGAGCGTTTGGTAATACTGCTAAAGTAGCACTTTCTGCCCACGATAATTGATGCGATTGTACACCAAAATAACGCCAAGAAGCCATTTCAAGACCAACTACATTTCCTCCAAAAGGAGCGTGTGCAGCATACAATTCTAAAATTGTGTTTTTTGAATGTCTTAATTCTAAACGAGTGGCTAAAATTATCTCGATTATTTTTTCGAAATAGGTTCTTTTTTGACCTTTTCTAGACAAACGAATTACTTGTTGTGTTAATGTACTTCCACCACGAACAATTTTTCCTGCTTGTCTGTTTTGCTTAAAGGCATTATACATTGCTGCGGGATTGAAACCTGGATGATATTTAAAATGTTCGTCTTCAAAATACACAATGCATTTTTTGAATTTATCTGGAACGCTGTCCTGAGCAGGGAAACGCCATTGACCATCACGAGCAATTTTTGCGCCTAGCAATTCTCCTTCTGCGCTTTCAATGACAGTTGAGTAGGGTTCTTTAAATAATGTTCGAGGTAATGAAAAATAGTAAACAACAAGCAATACAAAAATCGCAACAGATTTTTTCTTGTTGTTTTGTATCCAAAGCCGAATGGAATGGAGTAATGATATAAACTTTGCTTTCACAGTTGGCAAAAATTCGAAAAGTGTATTAAATAGCCCTGGTTGAGTGTAAATCCTTTATAATTTTAATTATAAAGATTGCAACGAAGACAGGAAATACCATTACTGGTATTCCCTGAAGTTTCGCTACAAAATATTATTATTTTACTACTTGAACCCATTGCCCTTTTGTTCTTGCAAGGAAAGTATTGTCGTACATGGCTTCACATTGTAAGCCTGGTAAATAATACGTTCCTAAGTAAGAAGCATTAAGCAAAATTCGGAAAGTTCTTGTTTCGCCAGATGCTAATGGGAAATAAAAATTAGTTCTGTCGTCACGTATATCGATATAATCGGCAACATTATTTGTTGCATCTCCAAAGTCTGTGAAACGAGTATTTACAATTTCAAAACCAGACGGTAATATCTGTGAAAGTGCTATGTTTTCTACACGCTCGTTTTTAAGATTTCTAACGGTTACTTCGGCAATGAACTCAGTACCTTGGTTTATTTTAGAAACGTTTATCACTTGACCTTTTCTGTTTTTGAAAACGATTTTGGCATTTACATCGTTTTGAACCACTTGCTCTTTACCAACAGGTAAAATACCTGAGTTAAGTACACGAACATACAAAGTATTCTTTTTGTTGTTTGTGATAGTAACTCCGTTTGCCCCAGATTGTACTGCTAAATTACGTTCTAATAAAGATTTGTTGGTTTTTGCGGCAAATGTTTTACCTGCGTTGCTAAATTGAACATCAATTCCTTTTCCACCATTGAATTTTGCAAATTTTGACATGGCATATAAACAGTATGAAGTGGTTTGAGTACTCATCCACATATCTGAAGACATGCTTTTTGCTAATTTATTTGCAGAGCTAAAAGCTTTTTGTTTTTGCCCTAATAAGATTAGCGTTTCTAATTCCATGGCTCTGTTTCTATCGCTAGAACCATAGTAATAGTAGTTGTATCTTGAATCTGTTCCATCAATGTTGCTTTTTAGTAACAGTGACATTCCAGCTTGTTTTTGCCCTGCAAGTGCATAGGTTGCAGCCAATCTTAATCTACTTTCGTTAGAAATACCTTTTGTTTCACGTAATCTGTTCATTGATGATAAATCTGGAGAGCCAGCAAGAGCCAATGTGTATAATCTGTACGATTGCGCTAAGTCATTACCATATTTTGATTCAAAACGCCATTTTTTAGCTTCTTTTTGTTGATAAGAAACCCATTTCGTTTTAAAGTTGATTGGTAATAAATATCCTTTTTTCTCAGCTTCCATCATAAAGTGTCCTGCGTATGATGTCCCCCAATCGTCAGCAGTTCCATCACATTGCCAGTATGATAATCCGCCGCTTGCTAATTGGAATCCTCCTAACCTTTGAATGCCTGCCCCAATATTTTGTTGGATTAAAGATTTGCGACTTGCATCAACATCAGCAATATCATTGATGAATAATTGCGGGAACACTGATGAAGTAGTTTGTTCCACACATCCATGAGGATATTGAATAAGGTATTGAAGTCTTCCGTTAAAATTAATTGTAGGCATAGAAGAGATCTCCAATCTGGCTTTATTACTTCCAGCTACTCCAAATGTTTTCCAATTGATTTTTTTAGTGCTTCCAGGCTCTAAAACAATGTCTGTAAATGTATTGGTAACAGGGTTTGGATTGGTCATGTCGATTTCAACATCATAAGAAGACTTCTCTTTTCCTGATGTCGCTACTACGGTTACTTTTCCTATTCCTGTTTTTTCACCAACTTCAAGGTTGAAATAAGCCATTTTTTCATCAGGTTTGTCAAAAGTCAAACTTTGAGTAGCATTTCCTATTACTCTTAAACCAGGACTTGTTTTTAGTTGTACAGTTACATTTTTAACATGGTTTTCCATTGCAAAAACAGTTACAGGAATTGTCACTTTTTCTGAAGGCGAAATTTTGCGTGGTAGAGAAGCTAATGTCATTAATGGACTACGGACAGGAGTAGTTTTTTCTACACTTCCGTATGCGCTAGATGAAGCATTTGCTGCAACAACCATAGTTCTAACTGAACCTATGTATTTTGGTAATTTTATTTGATGTGTTTTAGTATCTCCTTTCTCCAATTTGAATGGGCCAAGATAAATCACTACAGGTTTAAAGCGATTTGCTTTTTTAGCTTTTCCACCACCTAAATCTTGATCTCCACCAATACTGAAAATCTGATTCACTTTTCCACCATAAGCACCTATCACATCATCATAAATATCCCAAGTTTTTACACCAAGCGCTTCACGAACATAAAAACTTTCCCAAGCATTTGGAGTTTTGAAACGGGTTAAGTCTAATAATCCGTCATCAACAACGGCAATAGTATATGTCATTGCTCTACCTGTTTTCTCGCTTACTTTTACATTAACTGTTTGCTCAGGTTTTAGAACTTCTGGCATACTAAGTTGCGGTTCAAGAATAGTGCTTTTGTCAACAACTTCTACAGGAACTACACCATACATACGTATAGGAGAGTCGTTTTTTGTATTCGCATGTGGCTGAAGCAATGTAATGTTGAAATATACATTGGGCGCCATTTCTCCAGTAATAGGGATGTCAACTTTTGTTTCTCCTTTTTTGGTTTTTGCCCAAATGGTTTGAACTACTTTTGCACCATTTTCGATAGAAATTAAAGCTCTTCCGCCTTCACTTGAAGGGAATGAAATTTGTGCTTTTTCGCCTACTGCATATTCCTTTTTATCTGTTGAAAAAACTAACATGTTTGCTGTTGATGCATCTGTATTTCTTGTTTTTCCTGACCATGCTGGCCAATCAATATTTACAGTCTGTGCAGTTGCATGTCCATTATTAGGGTCTACAACACGAATTAAATAACGACCCCATTCTTCGTCACGTAAAGCAAAAGAGAAACTTCCTTTTCCTTGAGCATCGGTATCGATTCTGAATGTTTTGTAAGATGTAGTAGCGTCTGATGAATTGTAATTTGATAAATTATCATTTGATGCATCCCACCACCAACGCCATTCTACTTTAAATACTTTTACTTCAAGATTTCTAACAGGTTTTGGTCGGCCGTTTTCGTCAACAGTAACCACTTCAAATTTGTTGTTGGCTCTGGTTTCTAGCATTTCATATTTTGTTAATGCAGGAAGTTTTAAACCGACATAGGTTTTGTATGGCGAATAGGTTGTCGAAATTACATCGGCACTAAAATCTCCACCTTCTTCGTAGACTTTTGTCATGAATGCGGCTTTTAGCATTCCTGGTGCTTGTCCAGAAAGCTTTGGATCAATTTTTACAGAAGCTCTTCCGTTTTCATCTACTTTTCCAGAGAAAACATTTATTTCCTCAGTGCTAAATTGTCTTACTAAGTCATCGAAAACATATTTGTCGTAACCTTTAAAAGTTGTTGTTTGTTGAGAGAATTTGGCTTGCATTTCTGCTCTCAAATTTTTCGCAACAGCTCCATGTAACCAATTTACCTGTAGTGAACTAGTGTTTGGTTGTGAAGCCGAAAGCATTGTACGCTGAAAAGTATTTTTAATTTTCAGGCGATTTGGCTTTATGGTTTCAATTTTTATGCTCTTATAGAATTTTGCCCCACCAACACTAACCATTGCTTCCCAATTTCCTGTTGGGTCATCTTGATTTGTTGGAACGGTAAAACTATAATGATTCAGTTCGTTTGATTTTTGAACTGTTTGATAAACTACTTTTCCATTAGGATCAGCCAATCTAAATTTTATTGGATGTGAAGCAGGAATTTTGTTAGCAGCATCATTAAGAATGAAAGATAAATATAAATTATCACCAGGACGCCATACACCTCTTTCTCCATAAATGAATCCTTTTAATCCCTTTTGAAGAGTTTCACCCGAAACATCAAAGTTGCTTAGTGATAAAGAGTTTCCGTCATCCAGTTTTACATAAGTAGATTGATCGCCTTGACTTACAATAGCGAAGTAAGCGAATTTATTTAATTGGAATTTTGCTAAACCATTACTATCCGTTGATTGTGTTTCTAGCTTTTGTTGTTGGTAGCTGTACAATTCTACTTTAGCATTTGAAACAGGTTCTGTAGTAACAATGTTTGTTACTGCGAATACATACGATTTGTTTTCACCTCTTTTGGCAATAACTCCAAGGTCAGAAGCAAGAATGTTAGTCGCTATTTTTGCATTATAGAAGTATGATGATGAGCAAGGATCTTGACTTTCTCTCCATTCATAATCATCATAGTAATAGTCGTCGTAATTGTCGTAACTGTAATTTACATCGTTTTCATCTACTTCTTCCTCTTCTGTTTCTTCTCCAGAGTCAGATGAGTCACATTTGTATAAAGAATACTTTTTCTTGTATGAAAACTCAACTCGATAAATCGCTCCTGGATCTGGCGTAATTATTTTAGAAAGATCTAACGCAAAAGTGTTCCATTCGCTAAATTTAATAAGTTTGTTTTCTTTTAAGTTTATGGTTGTCTTAGCAACGGGTTGTGCAACCTTTTTGAGATTTTGCGCTCCGTTTAATTCATTGTATTGTAAAAACTGTAGAATGTTGTTTTTGTAAATTTTGTATACTTTAACATCTACTGCACTTAGATTTACAGTTTGAAAATTCAGTTTTAAATTGTTTGAACTAGGTAAAATGGTTCCGTTTTTTGTGAATTTGATGTTAGGTTTAATTTGGTCAAATGAAAAAGCAGTTTTGTAATCTTTTTGCATTTTGTTTCCATATTCGCTCTCAATACCCTGAAAGATTTCTACTAAAACTTCTCCAGTAATAGTTTGTACAGGAGTTGCTTCTTCTTCTGGTTCAATATATTCGGCTTCAATTGCTGCTGGTTCTGCCTCTACAGTTGCGACTGCAACTGCTGTATCCACAGCAACTGCCGCAGAATCAACTACAGCTGTAGCTTCTGCTGGTTCGGCAACAGTAACTTGTTCTTCTTCGGCAGGAGTTACTTCTACAACTTCTTCTGTTGTTGGCGCTAGTGTGCTATCAAAATATACTTTTAGTAAATTTCCTTGTGTTGAGAATTTTAAGTTCTGAGCATTTTGTATGTCAATTAACCCTTTAAAATCTTGTCCTTTTTGTAATGGTTCAGAGAAATTGATTAATAAAGTTTTATTTTCTTCATCTTCTTTATAAACCTTAACAGCCTTAAAGTCATTTTTTGCAGTAATATTATACTCGAGCTTACCTTCTTGTTCGATGTCAAAATCACTGCCATCATAATTAATTTCGACAATGCTTGGTTCGTCAAATCGTTGAATACTGTCTATTATAAATTTGAATTCGCTTCCAGAGGTTACTCCTTTTATGAATTTAATTTTTATAATTAAACATAACTAGAAAAAGAAAATATAAG
>CAMLKV010000102.1 GCA_946480635.1 uncultured Flavobacterium sp. | reverse complement strand
TGTTTTTGAGTGTGCTCAAGAATTTTGTTCTTTCAGATTTCCTGTTTCGGATTTCCAGAAAAACCCTGTGGAACTGACCTAACTCTACATCAAAAACTGATTCGAAAAATGAAGCTATTTCTTTGAGTCCTGATGTCCCATTATTAAAAACTCCTTGTGTATGGAGCGCATACATTAATTCGATTAATTCAACTTTTGAGCCTGTCCATTTTTGCTCGTTTTTGTGTAGTGAAGGAGGTACGTTTTTTATGGCTTTACTCTCTAATTTTGTGATTTCTTCTTCCAGAAAACTCTTTATTAAATCATTAGCTAATATGCAGGCTACCTTATAATCGTGTGATGTGGAAAATCTATGATCTGCCTGAAAATAAAAGCTATCAAGTGTGAGTTTAACATCGTATTTACCCCGTATGAAATATTTATTATCCAAACAACTGTTCCCAGTGCGATAATAGTGGTAAAATTCTCGGTTTTCGTTGAAATACGTTTTTAACTTTATGAGTTCAGCATTATAATATTTTCGAGTTGTTTTTTTGGAACCAGTTGGTTTGTTGGTTTCAATATTATAAATTTCATTGTAGTAAATGAGTTTAGCTGAAAACTTTGGTTTTATATTTCTGAAGAATTCGATTTCCTCGACTTTGTTTTGAAACTTGTATTTTATGAAAAAGGTTTTCAATTTTTCTAAAATAGAAACGATAACTTTTATAGATTTTTCGGAAGATTGTTGAGGGGGCTCAATTTCTTGATGTATCAATTTTAACTGATGCTCCATTTCGTGCATCAATGATTCAGAAAACAATTTCATTTAGTGTATTTAGATTTGATTGATTCAGAATTGAACTGAGAGGCAAATCTATTTGACTGATGTTGAGGTTGCAAATGGAGTGGTATTGGATTCCCGAATTACATAGTTAATTTCCCGAATTGAATAGTAATTTTTAAAATAATATACTCAGTATACCAGGTTTAAGTTTTAACACCTAAACCAAATATAGTTCAATCTAATAAAACCGTCTGAATAAGTCGGACGGTTTTTCATTTTCATTAGTTTCATCTTTAGGAACTATTTCGTCATTGGTTACTTCTTTTGTAGCATTTTTCTCATTTCAAATTGTTATTTTGTGTCCAATAAAAAAGTTGAAGAGCTTGTGTTCTCGGAACTTGATAGAAACCTAAGTGTTGCACAATTCTACCTGATAGATTACGTTTTACTTTTCCGACGTATAAAATTTTACTTTCTGGGATATATTTCTTGATTACAAGAGTTGATTTTGCATTATCTGTTAATCTGTAATTTGAAATATCATTAATCAAATCCCTTGTTTGATGTTCAGGAAGTAATTGTAAAGAAATATAAGTATGCTACTAATAATCTTTTCAAATCATCAAAAAGTTTTCCAAATTTTTCCGACTTCATAATATCAATGAAATTATAATCTTCTAGTAATTCACAATCAATTGGAAATTCTCGAATATTTTTAGCATCAGTTTTTGAAACATGAATGATTGATTGATTGATTGAACATATTTTTACTAACTTCTTTAATTACTAGAGGAAATCCTTGTAATTGAATTAACAAATTATTTCTATAAAAAGGAGTTGGATTTTCTACAAAATCTTTTAGATCACTAATTTTAGTGGGTTCGACCGTATTGTTGTTATATTATCACAAAAGAAAAAGACCAATCGAAAGATTGGTCTTTGAAAAGAGAAATACATTAGGTATAATAAGTATATTATTATCTAAATTAATTAAAAAGTTTATAAATGTATAATCAAATATAGTGTTTACTATAATTATTTGTAACTCTCGACTGTATTCAAACAGTTTTACAATTAGTGTTAGCGATATCAATTTCGACTCTTAAAAAATTATCTGTGTTTTCTTCTGTAATTTTCAGGTGACTCCTTATTAATTTTTTTAAAGGCAGAAGAAAAATTACTGTAATTTTGGAAACCTAATTCGAAAGCTATTTCATTTAATGGAATATTTGTTTCTTCCAATAGTGATTTTGCCTTTTCTATTTTTCTTAGCAATATATACTGGTAAGGTGAAATATTTAAATATTGAAGAAAAATCCGTCCCAAGTGCCTTTTCGTCCAATTTGTATATTGTGTTAATTCTTCTATCTCAATCTTTTTATCAATATTTGCGTTAATGTAATTTATTATATTCTTAATTTTAAATGGAATATCAACTCTTGTTGGATTTTCTAATCTTTTACTATATATCCGTAAGGTCTAGTCATTTTTACTTTATCCACTGTACATTTATCAGAATAAGATGTGATATAAACATATGGAATATGATCTCTAGCTAATAAAAAACTACCTAAATCTGTTCCGTCTTTTTTTTTATTTAGATTTATATCTATCAAGACCAGATCTGGGGGATATTGATTTATATATAAAATCGCTTCTTCCACAGATGTGATGCCAATAGTTACTTCATAATCTTCTTTTTCTAGTATTTTTTGAATGTGTAAAGCAATTAACAACTCGTCTTCTACTATCAGTATTTTATTCTTCATAAGTATTTGTATCAAATTTTAAATGTGATTGTAAAAGTGGTTCCATTTGTATTATTGATTTTGATAATACCTTTAATTTGTAAAACCAAAAGTTTTACCAGCTCCATTCCTAAACTTTTTGCATTTTTTTGTTCATTTTTTATTCCTATACCATTATCACTAATTAATAATTTATAGTTGTCACAATTAGCAGATAATTTTAATAAAATAGTCCCAGTTTCTTTATTTAAAAAAGCATGTTTATAGGCGTTATTAATGAGTTCATTTATAATTAAACCGAGAGGCACGGCAGTTTGAATATCAAAATAGATAAGTTCACTAGAAACGTTTAGCTTTATATTTTTATAGCCTTTATGAGAATTAATTATAAATTCTGATAAATTGACTAGATATTCTTTAATGTTAACTTTATTAATGTCATCACTTTTATATAAGTTTTCATGTATTAAAGCCATTGAATTAATTCGTATTTCACTCACATTAATGAACTCCTCAATTGTCAATTCTTCATTTTCTAATGATTGTATTTTTAATAAACTAATTACCAATTGCATATTGTTTTTTACACGGTGATGAATTTCTTTTAATAGAACTTCCTTCTCTGAAAGAGATTTTTTAAGAAGTGATTGTGTGTTTTCTAGAGCGATATTATTATTCTCAATGATAGTATTTTTAAACTTTATTTCTTTATTGATTTTTAGAAAAAATAAAGTGGAAAAAACAGCAATTATGAGTAATATTGAAATTAAAAATAAATAATGTTTTTGTTTTTTAAATTGTAATTCCTTCAGTAACTGATTCTGTCTCATGACTTTTATCTTTTCATCTTTTTGAAGAATATCAAAATCGACTTGTAGCTGAATAAGTTTATCTTTATTTATTTTGATGTTATTGATTGCTTTTAAGGAATCAGCCATTTTGAGGTAATATAAAGCTACTCTATAATTTCCAAGAACATTTTCCGTATTTGATTTAGATAAATAAATATCTATTTTTTCTTTTATGTTCCGAGTCGAATCAATTAAAAAAATCGCTTTTTCAATGTATTCTAGTGCTCTTTTTTTATTGTTTAAGGCAAGATAATTATTACTTAAATTTACAAATGTTTTGAAAGTTGCAAAGATTCAACATACCGATTTAAACTACATAATATCCTTACTTTTGTAATACTCAATATTTTTTTATCCGTATTCTTTTCGGCTGAACTGATACTTTGATTGATAAAATCAAGAGATTTGGGAAAGTCTTCTAAATTAGCATAGATGATGCTTAATTGGTGGTATACTTTTGATTCTAGGTCCTTATTTTTTACTTTAAAAGTGTAGGGGAGTGCTTTTTTACAATTACTAATAGCTTCAACATATTCTCCTTTACCAGTATGCATTTCTGATAATAAAATATAAAACCTGATAATATTAACATAATCTTTTTTTGACAATAAAGAGAGAATACATTTATTAACTACCAACTTACCTGCATCAAACTGTAAAACAAATGAATACTGCTTGACCAGTCTAAAACTACTTTCTATATAGTTATCATAATCACCATTTTGAATAAACAAACGTTGTGCTTTTTGTAAAGAAAATATAGCATCATTACTCATTCCTGAATCAATCTGCAGACTGCTAAGATTGAGATAATAAAATCCCTCACCTCTCTTGTAATTTATTTTTTTAGATAATGCAAATAAAGCGTTGTTGTACAGCTTATACTTTTTCAGTTCATGAATAGTAAAATACAAGCTACATATTTTATTATATAAGTTAACTTTATAAGAGTTATTTTCTTGAGAAGAGATTAATACTTTTAAACTATCAATTTTTTTTATTTCATTCTTTTGAGCAATTGAAACAATCGTAATCAAAAAAAAACAAATGTAAAGTAGATTTTTTATCATGTTTTACTATTGAATTTTATTAAAATTAATGAAAAGGAAACTTAACTCCCCTTAAACAATTGTTATTTTTTCATCTTAATTCTATCACTATTTTTAAATAAAAATGTGAATACAATAGGTGTAATAAGGAAATCCACTTCAATAGAAGTGGATTTTAAAAATGAAGTTTATAATAATGTTAATTATATTTAATTTTTTGGATTTAATAAGGCTTTAATTTTATACAATTCATTTTCTAATTTTTGAAGTTGAATTGACTGCTGTTCTATTTTCTTTTCTTGTGAAATACTGTGTAATGTCATTTCTTCAATAGTTTGTAGCAAACCTTTGTCCATATCCTGAAGGCTGTATCCGTTAGCTTCCATTTCTTTGGCCGATTTAAAATTAGGCAAGTGTTTGTTGATTTTTATAAAGTTCTCTACTTCTTTTAAGTCAAGTAATTTGTAATTACTATTAAAAACATAATCTGGCATATTTGCTGCTGTTACAAGTGCGTAATCTAGAGCAGTTACAGTTCCTTTTACCGCTAATTTACTAGTTGGTGAAGTTGTTCCTATCCCCATGTTTCCATTGCTTAATATAACTGCTTTATCCGCATTTCCTACTCTAAAACCGATATAACCATTTCCATACGGATTAATATTTAAAAATGTATATGCTCCATTATTATTTTGTAATAAGCCATAAGATGACGTATTTACTACATCTTTGTGTGCTATTCCCATCCACATAGGTCCATGACCAACATCTCCAATAAAAGTGTTGTTAATAACGGCATTGTTGTCTACTTTTAAACCCGTAAAGCGACCAGTACCATTAACATGCAATTTCTCAGATGGTGAAGTAGTTCCTATACCTACATTTCCATTGTGAGCTATTCTCATAAGCTCCTGAAAAGAAGTTGCACTACTAGATAAATTAAAACTTATGAAGCTATTTCCAAAAGAGCTTGCAGTATATAATGCCATATTTCCTCCTGGGGCTTGCGAAATTCCATATCTGTCACTATCACCATAAAACCACTCTAAACCTTTATAAGTGTTTTTTGATTTTTCAAGGCTAATAGATCCATTAGGGTAATTAATCTTAAAATACTCTTCTCCATAGTCACCATGATCCGCTGAGTTGGAACGAGTGATTGTAAAATTGTTAAAGTTGTTTAATCGCCATGCATAATCCGAAGTCTGTAATCTTAAAAAAGACCAATAGTTAGAATTGTCATCATTAATTACATATCCATCTTTAGCTGTACCTGTTCGTCCTCCATCTGTTTGTGCTGAAACATTTAGTGATACAACCATTAATAAAAATAGGGTTGAGAATTTAAAAAAGGTTTTAACCCTTGTGTTTTCAAATTTAATTTTACTTTTTGTATTTATAATATTTTTCATATATTTTTAAATATGCTAGTTTTTTATAATTTTTTTAAATAGTTCTTTTCCTTTAGATTTTAAGTACAGAACATATACTCCCTTGCTTAAACTGGAAACATCAATATGATTGTTACTTATTGTTTTGTTTTCAACAATACGACCTGATGTATCCATAATAGTATACGGAGTGTTACTTTCTACATTGGTAACAGTGAGCTCGTTTCCTGAAAAAGGGTTGGGATAAATAGTAATGCCTTGATCTTCTTGATGTACAATTTTTTTAGCACTTGTTTCAGCAGTCGCAATCTCAACAGGTAGTTCAGAAATAGACTCAGGGGTAATTATCCTTGAGGTACCGTCTGATAAATAAATGCCATAATCTTCAATCTCACCTTTAGCAGAATTTGGAAAACTACAAGGATTTAGTGAAAGTGTTGAAGGGTCTCTTTGATATACAACTCGTAAAGTCGTAAAACCATTGACAACAGTTGAAGGGACAGTAAAATTATTTGACACAAACGTTACAGGAGCATTTATACTTTTCTGTTTTGTTGACAAAGCACCAAACGTTATGATTTCTCCGTTTTCATTGTATACACCATTATTGTTAAAATCAATATAAGCTGCAACTCCAGCATTTAAATTTTCATCTGTAGCAATTACAGTTACTCTAACGCTATTACTTAATCCTTTGGTGAGCGCGGTATTAATAGCTCTTTTGTTAGCATAAAACTGGCCATTATAAATTGTACTACTGTTTATAGAGCCCAAACTGACTTTACTAATATAACTACCAGGAGAAGCTTTACTATCACTGCCTAAAGGCGGACTACAATAAGTACTAACTGTAAATAAATCGGAATCAGTATAACATCCAAAAGTATTTATGGCTCTAATTTTTAATTTGTACACAGTTCCAGCTGATAAACCTGATAATGTTACAAAATTCGTTACCGAATATTTAAGTGGTGACCCGTCACTATTCAAGATACTATATCCTTGTAAAGGCGATTGACCCGACATACTTGAATCCCAAGTTAAATTGAAAGAGGTGTCTGTTATGGTGTTCGATTTAATGTTGATCACTTTCGATGGTAAATTAAGTGACGTACAACCATAAACTATTGAATTACTTGGAGCACTTTGAGCTCCCGAAGCATCAATAGCCACAACGTACAAAACATAATTCATTGGAAACTTCAGCATATAATCAAACAGTCTTACTGATGTTGCCGAAGCGGAAACTGATGCGTAATTCCAGGTAGCATTTGCTATGTTTCTTCTATAATACACCTTGTATCCATGTGAAAGAGGTACAGCATTCCATCTAAAAATATACATATCATATTCTGTTACTGTTTCATCAACCCTGAAATTAGTAGGTGAATTAATCAATGATTTTGCATTTACTATTACATTTGATAATGTTATAAGTAAAATAATAAATATTTTTTTCATCATTTATTATAATTAAATTTATTATTGCGAGGCACAAGTAAGATACTCAGGCGAACAATTGGTTCCAGTTAGCAATTTAGCTGCCACTGTTTCTTCAGTGAAAAATGAAACTGCACAAACGATAAAGGAAGAATCATATAATTT
>CAMLKV010000101.1 GCA_946480635.1 uncultured Flavobacterium sp. | reverse complement strand
TTAGAAGAAGCCCCTTTTGGGAGTTGTTTGAAATTTTAAGCTCATTTCTATTATATTAGCACAAAATCCAAAAACTTGCTATGTTGGAACAAAATCAATATACCGAAGACAATATACGTTCTCTCGACTGGAAGGAGCATATCCGTATGCGTCCTGGTATGTACATTGGAAAATTGGGTGATGGTTCATCGCCAGATGACGGTATTTATATTCTACTAAAAGAGGTTCTTGACAACTGCATTGATGAGTTTGTAATGGGAGCTGGAAAGACCATTGAAGTTACTCTGAAAGACCGTATGGTTACTGTTCGTGACTACGGACGTGGTATTCCATTAGGGAAGGTGGTTGATGTAGTTTCTAAAATGAATACGGGAGGTAAATACGATTCTAAAGCCTTCAAAAAATCGGTGGGATTAAACGGAGTAGGTACCAAGGCTGTTAATGCGCTTTCTACTTTCTTTCGTGTAGAATCCGTTCGTGATGACCAACAAAAAGCAGCCGAATTTTCTGCAGGAAATCTAACACTTGAAGAAGAAGTTATAACGACAACCAAACGTAAAGGAACAAAGGTTTCTTTCGTTGCGGATGATACTATTTTTAAGCACTACAAATATCGAAATGAGTATATTGTAAAAATGCTTAAAAATTATTGTTACCTAAATACAGGATTAACAATAATTTATAATGGTGAAAAGTTCTACTCTGATAACGGACTAAAAGATTTATTGGAAGAAACCATTTCTGAAGAAGACATGCAATATCCAATTATTCACTTGCGTGGTGATGATATCGAAATTGCAATGACACATAGTAAAAGTCAATATTCAGAAGAATATTATTCATTTGTTAACGGACAAAATACTACGCAAGGAGGAACGCATTTAGGTGCTTTTCGTGAAGCGATTGTGAAAACCATTAAAGAGTTTTACAACAAACCTTTTGAAGCTTCTGATATTCGTAAATCGATTGTTTCTGCAATTTCGGTTAAGGTTGAAGAACCAGTTTTTGAATCGCAGACAAAAACCAAATTAGGCTCTACAGATATTGGTCCAAACGGACCATCTGTACGTACGTTTGTAAATGATTTTATCAAAACCAATTTAGATAACTTTTTACATAAAAATCCTGAGGTTGCTGATTTATTACTGCGTAAAATTCTTCAAGCCGAACGCGAACGTAAAGAGCTTTCAGGTATTCGTAAATTAGCTAAGGAACGTGCTAAAAAAGCCAGTTTACACAATAAAAAACTACGCGATTGCCGTGTACATTTAACCGATGCTAAAAATCCACGAAGTTTAGAAAGTACTTTGTTTATTACCGAGGGAGACTCGGCTTCTGGTTCTATTACCAAATCACGTGATGTGAATACACAGGCAGTATTTAGTTTGCGTGGTAAACCCTTGAATACCTATGGTATGACCAAGAAAATTGTATACGAAAACGAAGAATTCAACCTCTTGCAAGCCGCTTTGGATATCGAAGAAAGCATGGAAGACTTGCGTTACAACAATATCGTAATCGCTACCGATGCCGATGTCGATGGTATGCACATTCGTTTGTTATTGATTACGTTCTTCTTACAATTTTTCCCAGAGATTATCAAAGAAGGACATTTGTATATTTTGCAAACACCATTGTTCCGTGTGCGTAACAAAAAGGAAACGATTTACTGTTACAGTGATGATGAGCGTAGAGCTGCTATTGACAAATTAAAACCAAAACCAGAAATCACTCGATTCAAAGGATTAGGAGAAATTTCACCTGATGAGTTCAAACATTTTATTGGTGAAGACATCCGATTGGACCCAGTAATGTTGGACAAAGCGACTTCAATTGAAAAATTATTGGAGTTCTATATGGGTAAAAATACCCCTGACCGTCAAGAATTTATCATCAAGAATTTGAAAGTGGAGCTAGATACAGTTGAAGAATTAACAAATTAAGTTCACAGCTTACAGTTTACAGTTTACAGTTTTTCTGTTAACTGAGAACTGTTAACCGTAAACAAAATGAAATGAGCGAAGAAAACGAAAATATAAACGAAGAAGAATTAACACCTCAAGACGAGAACTTATCTGATGAAAGTACTTCAGCGGAAGGTCATTTTGAAGGCGAACATTTTTACGATCAAGACGAAGAAAATCCAGATGCAACTATTACCAAGGTAACTGGGATGTACAAGGATTGGTTTCTAGATTATGCATCTTATGTAATCTTGGAACGTGCTGTGCCTGCCATTGAAGATGGTTTTAAACCGGTTCAACGTCGTATCATGCACTCAATGAAAGAGTTGGATGATGGTCGTTACAATAAAGTTGCGAATGTTGTTGGACATACGATGCAGTATCACCCTCACGGAGATGCGAGTATTGGTGATGCTATGGTGCAAATTGGTCAAAAAGATTTATTAATTGATACCCAAGGAAACTGGGGAAATATCCTTACAGGTGATGGGGCGGCAGCTTCGCGTTATATCGAGGCACGTTTAAGTAAATTTGCTCTTGAAGTCTTATATTCTCCAAAAATCACTGAATGGGGATTATCATACGATGGTCGTCGTGCAGAACCAATAAATCTTCCAGTTAAATTTCCATTGTTATTAGCACAAGGAGGAGAAGGGATTGCGGTAGGTTTATCGACTAAAATTTTGCCGCATAACTTTAATGAATTGATTGATGCTTCAATCAAAATCTTAAAAAACAAACCGTTTACCATATTTCCTGATTTCCCAACGGCTGGAATTGCTGATGTTTCTAATTATAACGATGGTATGCGTGGCGGACGAGTTCGTGTACGTGCTAAAATTTCGCAGTTAGATAAACAAACGTTGGTGATTACCCAAATTCCTTTTTCAACTAATACGACGTCATTGATTGATAGTATTTTGAAAGCTAATGACAAAGGAAAAATCAAAATCAAGAAAATTGAAGATAATACTGCTGCTGAAGTTGAAATCTTAATTCATCTTCCTCCAGGCGTATCGCCAGATAAATCGATTGATGCGTTGTATGCGTTTACTGCTTGTGAGACATCAATTTCACCTTTGGGCTGTGTTATTGAAGATAATAAACCATTATTTATTGGTGTTTCTGAAATGTTGAAAATTTCAACGAACAGAACAGTTGATTTGCTTCGTCAGGAATTAGAAGTTCAATTGGCCGAATTGGAAACAAAATGGCATTTTTCAACTTTAGAAAAAATCTTCATTCGTGAAGAAATGTACATCGATTTCAAATTGTATGGAGACAGAGAATCGTTATATGAGTATTTATACAAAAGTTTTGAGCCTTTTAAGAAACAGTTAATCAGAGAAATTATTGATGAAGATTTGCAAAAACTAACGCAAATTCCAATGATTCGTATTACACGTTTCGACTCGGATAAAGCAGATGAATTGATTGCAAAACTTGAGGATGAAATTGCTCAAGTGAAACATCATTTGGATAACCTAATCGAATTTGCCATTGATTATTTTGCTAAGTTAAAAGAAAAATATGGTAAAGGTCGTGAACGTCAGACAGAGATAAGAAACTTTGATACTATTGAAGCAACAAAAGTAGTGTTACGTAACACTAAATTGTATGTAAATAGGGAAGAAGGTTTCATTGGTACAGGATTAAAGAAAGACGAATATGTCGCTGATTGTAGTGATATTGATGATGTGATTTGTTTCCTTCGAGACGGTAAAATGGTAATTACCAAAGTAGATGAGAAGAAATTCATTGGTAAAGACATTATCCATATTGCGGTTTTCGACAAAAACGATAAGCGTACGATTTATAACATGATTTATCGTGATGGAAAATCAGGACCATCATTTATTAAGCGTTTTAATGTTTCTGGAGTTACGCGCGATAAAGAATACGATTTGACACAGGAAAAAGCTGGTTCTCAAGTATTGTATTTTTCAGCAAATCCTAATGGTGAAGCAGAAACGGTTACTATTTTGTTACGTCAGGTAGGAAGCGTTAAGAAACTAAAATGGGATGTCGATTTTGCCGAAATCATGATTAAAGGACGTGCTTCAAAAGGAAACACGGTTTCAAAATATCCTATCAAGAAAATTGAATTAAAAGAGAAAGGTATTTCAACTTTGCGTCCGCGTAAAGTATGGTTCGATGATACAGTACAACGATTGAATGTTGATGGAAGAGGAGAGTTGTTGGGTGAGTTCCGTCCTAATGATCGTTTGTTGATTATTAATCAATCAGGAAAGTTAAAAACCATTATTCCTGAATTGACAACTCATTTTGACGAGGATATGATTATCTTAGAAAAATGGCATCCTAAAAAACCAATTTCGGCAATTTATTATGACGGAGAAAAAGAACGTTATTTCATTAAACGTTTCTTGGTTGAAAATGAAAACAAGGAAGAGATTTTCATCACTGAACATGAAAAATCTCAGTTGGAAATTGTTTCTACCGATTGGCGTCCTGTGGCAGAGATTGTTTTTGCAAAAAATAAAGGCGTTCAAAAAGAGAACCAAACCATAGACATGGAACAGTTTATTGCTGTAAAAGGTATCAAGGCATTAGGTAATCAGTTAACAACCGATAAATTAAAACAGGTAAACTTACTAGAGTCGCTTCCTTATGAAGAACCTATCGAGGTAATTCCTGAGGAAATAGAAGTTAATGAATCTTCTTCCGAAGAGGGAACTGATTTGACAAACTATAACATTAGTCTGGATGACGATGGTCAAATAACTTTGACACTTGAATAAGTTTTAAGAAAATAGTAACAGTTTTGGCTGTTACTATTTTTTATATTTGTTCATACGAAATGAGAAGAAAGATATTTACATATTTGATTGTATTCTTATTAGGCATGTTTTTAATGCCTCAGGAAAGTTATGCATGCAATATGAAAATGAATTCAACTTCTCATAAAACAATTACTTCAAAGAAAGAAACAACAAAAAACTGTTGTGATAAAAAATCTTCTTCTAACAAAAATAAAGGGTGTAATAAAAGTTGTGGTGATTCAAAATGTCAATGTAGTTCTTTTGGGAGCTGCACTTCATTAGTATTTGCTATGACAATTGAATCTAATAATTATTCTTACGTATCTTCTACAGAAAAAGAAAATAACTTCTTTTATAATGCTTTGATAAACAAAGTATTTTTTTCTGTTTGGGCTCCGCCTAAAATAAGCCAAACGAATTTCTGACTAGCCGTAATTGGATTTATTCGTTAACGGATAAATTTACAATTGCAATTATTTACCTAATTTTATAGTAATTATCAGCTTGTTAATCAGGCTATAAATCGTTTATGTATGAAATCGCCACAAATAACAAGTTTGTTGCAAACAAACACTTATTAAAATAAGGCGATAACATATGTGACCTCTAAAAATTAAATTGTACATATATGAAAAATTCAATTCAAAATATAGTTTTATTGTTGAGTATAGCAGTGTTTTCTGTTTCGTGTGAAGCTCAAATTAAAAATGAAAAAAAAGAAACTGTAAAAATCAGTGGAAACTGTGAAATGTGTGAAGAAACAATCGAAAAAGCAGGAAATTTAAGGAAAGTTGCTACAGTAGATTGGAACAAAGATACAAAAATAGCAACAATAAGCTATGACGACAAAAAAACTAACAAAGAGGAAATTTTAAAAAGAATTGCCTTGGCAGGTTATGACAGCGAATCTTTTTTAGCTCCTGAGGATGCCTATAAAAATTTACCAGAATGTTGCCAGTACAAACGTGATTTCAAAAAAGATGTTGTTAAAGCAGCTGTAAATGAAACAGCTCACAATCATCAAGATCATGCTAAAACTGAAACCGTAGAAGTTAAACAAGAAAAAAATCAATTAGAAAAAGTTTATGAAAATTATTTTCAGTTAAAAGATGCCTTGGTTAGCTCTAATGGAAATAAAGCTTCTGAAGTCTCAAAAAGTATGGTAACAGCCATTAGCCAAGTAAAAATGGAATTGTTAGATAATGATGTACACATGGTTTGGATGAAAGTTTTAAAGAATCTTACAGAAGATGCTGAACATATAGGTGAAACCAAAGATTTAAAGCATCAAAGAGATCATTTTATGACACTTTCCAAAAATGTTTACGCTTTAATGAAAGCTGAAAAGTTAAGTAAACCAGTGTATTACCAATTTTGTCCTATGGCTAATGATGGTAAAGGAGCTAACTGGTTGAGTTACGAAAATGCCGTAAAAAATCCATATTATGGTTCGATGATGCTAAATTGTGGTAAAACAGTTGAAACCTTAAAATAGTGAAGATTTATATTAAGAATATGGTTTGCAGTCGTTGCAAGCTGGTGGTTAAGTCCGAATTGGAAAAACTCGGGCTTACTATCCTTTCAGTTGAATTGGGCGAGGCTGATATCATTGATTCTTTAGATGAAAATCAAAAAGAGTTGGTTGTAAGCCAACTGGAAAAATTTGGTTTTGAAGTGATCGACGATAAAAAAAGCCGTTTGATTGAACAAATTAAGACGATTATTATTGAATTAGTACATCATAACAAAGACGGAATAAAAACCAATCTTTCAGACTATATCAGCGAAAAGCTTTCCTTAGATTACAATTATGTAAGCAATCTGTTTTCGGAAGTTGAAGGTGTAACTGTAGAGAAATACTATATTCTGCAACGCATTGAAAAGGTAAAAGAACTTTTGGTTTATGATGAATTGAGTTTGAGTGAAATTGCGTATCAACTTAATTACAGTAGTGTAGCGTATCTAAGTAATCAGTTTAAAAAAATTACAGGTTTTACACCAACGTATTTCAAACAACTGAAAGAAAAAAAACGTAAGCAAATCGAAGACCTATAAAAATTACAAATCAAACCCAGAATAGTGTAAAGAATTCCTAACAGTCTGTTCAGAACTTTGTCATTAATAAATAACTAAAAATTTTTAACAATGACACACGAGTATCAAATAACAGGAATGACATGTTCAAGTTGCGAAGCAAAAGTTAAATCGGCTTTGCTAACTGTAAATAATATTACCAATGTCGAAGTTGCAAAAGAGACAAATTCAGCAGTAATTTCGATGGATAAACATGTTTCGTTGAGCGTTTTGCAAAACGCATTGACCGAAAAGGACAGCAAATATAAAATTTCGGCAAAAGAGCACAATGAATTAGCCGAACAGACTAAATCTTGGTTGGAAACTTATAAACCAGTTTTACTGATTTTTGGATTCATCACAGTTGTGACCTTATTGATTCAATGGCAATCAGGCTCTTTTCATTTTATGGAATGGATGCGCCATTTTATGGCAGGTTTCTTTTTGGTTTTCTCTTTCTTTAAATTATTGAACTTAAAAGGATTTACTGAAAGTTATATCATGTATGATGTAATTGCCAGAAGAATTCCAGTTTGGGCTTATGTATATGCTTTTGTAGAATTAGGTTTGGGAATTGCTTTTTTGGTTGATTTTAATCCAATGGTAACAAACC
>CAMLKV010000100.1 GCA_946480635.1 uncultured Flavobacterium sp. | reverse complement strand
AGTGTAGCTTACTTTGTTATCTTATCATTTATAGCTCTAATAGCATCAATAAAATTTGACATTGGTCCCATAAAAATAGACTTGGCAGAAACCGGCATTTTCAATTTCCCTTTTATTTGGCACTTTAACACTTATATTGCGGCAATTCTTAAGTTCTTTTTAGCTGTAGTTATCGTTTCCATGATGGCCAATGAATATAGTTACGGAACTTTAAAGCAAAACTTAATTGACGGTATGAGTAAGGAAGAATTCATAAAATCAAAGTTTTTAACTGTTCTTGCTTTTGCAGGAATTTCGACTGCATTTGTTTTTGTAATGTCACTTATCTTGGGACTTTCATTCTCATCATATAATGAGTTTTCAATAATTTTTTCAGACTTGGATTACCTATTGGCCTATTTTGTAAAACTTGTTGGATTTTTCTCGTTCTGTTTGTTTTTAGGTATCTTAGTAAAACGATCTGCTTTTGCTTTGGGTTTCCTTTTAATTTGGAGTATCTTAGAAAATATTGCTTACGGAGTTTTAAAGTTCAAGATATTCAATGGAAGTGAAAAAGTAGATACAGCCTTTCAGTTTTTCCCTTTAGAGTCGATGTCAAACCTAATTGTAGAACCTTTTACACGATTATCCTTTGTAAAAACAATAGGAACCCAAATAGGAGTCGAAAATACCAAAAACTATAGTGTTGATTATCTTTCAATTGTTATTGTATCTGTTTGGACAGCAATTTTCATAATTTTATCTTATAAAATACTCAAAAGAAGAGATTTGTAGTATCTTTGCACGCCCAAATGTAAAAATACATGAAATCATTTTTAAAACTGATTGTTCTATTAAGCTTTGCTATTAGTAATGCACAATACATACAAGTAGACGATACTTACACCGCTCAACAACTTATTCAAAATGTTTTTGCTAGTAATGGTTGTGGAAATGTTTCTAACATAGTTGTTTCAGGAGGCAATTTTGGTGCCGAACAAAGCTATGGATACTTTAATCAAGGAACCAGTAGTTTTCCATTTGCAAATGGAATAGTACTAAGTACAGGTAAAGCTGTTTCAGCTATTGGGCCTAATACTGGAAATTCAAGCGAAGGTTCAACTTCTTGGGCAGGGGATTCAGATTTAGAACAAGCCATTGGTGTTAATGGTACAGTAAATGCAACAGTAATCGAATTTGATTTTATACCTTTTACAAACAACATAAGTTTTGATTATATTTTTTCTTCAGAACAATATTTATCAAATCCATCAGCGAATCAATGTGGTTATACTGATGGATTTGCTTTTCTATTAAAACCCGTTGGGTCTACAACTTATCAAAATTTAGCATTAGTACCTGGAACAAATATTCCAGTAAGTGTTAATACCATTAGAGGTTCTGGAACAATTTGCCCTCCTGCAAACGAAGCATATTTTGATGCATTTAATGGATTTAATCATCCAACAACATTTAACGGACAAACAAAAATTTTAAAAGCAAAATCTGTAGTAATACCAGGTACAAACTACCATATTAAGTTAGTGATTGCTGACCAAGGGAATAACTTATATGATTCTGCCATTTTTCTTGGTGGTGGAAGTTTTCAAAGTAGTACCGATTTAGGAATAGATCATTTAATTACAACAAATAATCCTTATTGTGCAGGAGAAAATATAACATTAAATGCAACACAACCAGGAACAAATACTTATAAATGGTTTAAGGATGGTGTTGATACTGGTGTCACATCTCCTACTTTTCCTATTACTGACAATACAAACAATAATGTTGTAACTTATAAAGTAGAAGTTTTAATCAATGGCTCTTGTCTTTCAACTGGAGAAGTCAAAGTTCAATTTGCCCCTCTTCCTACATTAAGCAATCAAGTTCTAGTCCAATGCGACGATAATAATGACGGATCTGCGGTTTTTAATCTTACCAAATTGGATAATTTGATTAAAAATGGTGATACTTCGTTAGGAAATGTATCTTATTATGAAACTATTGGAGGATCAGCTATTACTAATACAACTTCATATATTAGTATTCCTAAAACTATTTATGCCGAAGTAGCAAATTCATACGGATGTAAATCGACTTGTCAAATAAATTTACAAATTGCCAATAATCCTGTTAATTCACCAATTGCATATCAAAAATGTGACGAAGACGGAACTAAAAACGGAATCACAACTTTTGATTTAAATACAGAAGTAACACCAATTGTAACAACTGGATTGCCTTCTGGTTTAACTGTACAATACTATTTATCAAAGGTTGATGCAGCTTTAGAAAATAATGCTCTTCAAAATAATTTTACAAATACTATAGCAAACGCTCAAACTATCTTTGCAAGAATTATAAATGGCCCTGACTGTTACGGTTTGGTTGAAGTAAACTTAGTAGTAAACTATTTAAATCCATCAAATTTTGGAACAGAAACTTTTGGAATTTGTCAAGGGAGTTCTTTAACCTTAAGTGTTCCAAATATTTACAGCAGTTATTCATGGTTAAATGTTGTAAGTACTACAAATGAAGCAACTATTTCTTCTTCTGGTAATTATTCTGTTGAAGTTACAGATGCTAACGGATGTAAAGCCACTAAAAACTTTATTATAAATTCTTCTGCTCCTGCAACCAATATTGATGGACAAATTGTTGAATTCACAGGAAATGAGAATAATTCAATTTTAATTACTTATACAGATAATGGTGGAGATTATGTTTTTTCCCTTGATGGAATAAATTATCAATCAGATCCCTTATTTCAAAATGTGCCTGCTGGAGAATATACTATTTCTGTTAAAGATTTAAACGGATGTCTTCCCACTCCAACAAAAGTAATTTATGTTCTAGATTATCCTAGCTTTTTTACTCCAAATGGAGATGGTTTTAATGACACTTGGGTTATTAAGAATATTAAAACGAAACCAAATACATTAATTAGCATTTTTGATAGATTTGGTAAATTAATAAAACAGTTTAATGCTAATTCAGGAGGTTGGAACGGCACTTTTAATGGGCAAAATCTCCCCTCAACTGATTATTGGTTTACTTTAACACTTACTAACGGGAATATAGTAAGAGGGCATTTCGCGCTTAAAAGATAAAATAACTATCTTTGGGGTTTTTGTTACAAAACCACATGAAATCAAGATTACTTTTATTAGCTTTATTTATCTCAATTAATTGTTTTTCACAATTTAGTAAAACACACTACATTCCCCCTTTATCAAATACTGATGCTTACGAGACATTAGGTCAGTATATGTATATTTCAACCCCAAGCATTACTGATATAAATTATAGAATAATTGCAATTGGTGGGACTGTTACAACTGGAACTGTTAGAAGAGACAATCCTCAAACAGTAAACATTGGAACTGGTTCAGATACTCAATTATTAGCTAAAGTAAGCACCGTCTTAAACAACAAAGGATATATTGTTGAGGCAGATGACCTGATTTATGTTACAGTAAGATTAACTGCAGCAAGTAATAATCATGCTGGAGGTTTGGTTTCTAAAGGACTGGCAGCATTAGGAACACAATTTAGAATTGGGGCAATGACTAACACAGGAGTTAGTACCGACAATAGACATTACACCTTCGCTTCTATTTTGGCAACAGAAAATAACACCGTAATATCTTTTAGCGATATAAAACCTGGAGTAATATTAAGTAATAATGCTGGAGTTGGAAACTTGCCGGCAAGTGTTACATTAAATGCAGGACAAAGTTATATTATTGCAGCAGAAGGTCCCAATATTTCTAATGCTGATGGTCTAATTGGTGCATTAATTAGTGCCACTAAACCAGTTGCTGTTAACTGTGGATCTTACGGAGGATCTAATGGAAACATTAGTAACAACTCAGATATTGGTTTTGATCAAATTGTTTCTGCAGAAAGAACAGGAACTGAATACATATTTATTAGAGGTGATGGCGAAGATATTATTGAACGACCAACAATTGTTGCTCACGAAGATAATACTGAGGTTTTTTTAAATGGAAATACAATACCTTTTATTATTTTAAATGCTGGTCAATACGTTGCTTTAAATGGTTCTCAATTTTCTGCACAAGGAAACTTATATGTTAGAACATCTAAAAATGCTTTTGCATATCAAGGAATTGGTGGAAGCACACAAGCCAATCAAAATATGCACTTTTTACCACCTTTAAGCTGTGAAACTCCAAAAGCTATAAACAATATTCCTTTTATAAATTCTGTTGGATCTAATGGTAATTTCATTGGGACTGTTTGTTTGGTAACTGAAACAGGAGCCACACTAAGTTTCATCATTAATGGTACAAACTATACTTTAGCAACCTTACCAGCTGGCATTACTGCAAATGGACCATTCAACGTAGCAGGTAATCCAAATTACGAAACATACACCTTAAATGGTTTAACTGGTAATGTGTCTGTCTTTTCAAGTGAATCTGTATATTTATCATATTATGGTTCTTCTGGAGCAGCGACTTATGGGGGATTTTATTCAGGATTTACATTTAAACCTGAGGTTTCTTTTAATAAAATAACACTAACATCTTCAAATTGTATTCCAAATGTTAAACTTGGAGTAAACAGTATTACAGCGTTTGACACATTCGAGTGGTTCTTTAATGGGGTTTTAATACCTGGAGCCATTACTAATGAATACACCCCTACCCAACCAGGATATTACAAAGTAAGAGCTAGTATATCAGGTTGTGGAACACCTATTGAATCAGATGAGATTCCAGTAAGTTCATGTCCTACAAATATTGACGGAGATTTAGCAAACGACAATATTGATATAGACAACGATAACAACGGTATTTTAAATTGTGTAGAATCTTATGGAAATCAAGATATAAATGTTGTGAATCCAAACGCAGGAGTTGTATCTGTTGGAACATATAATAATACTTTCACAGGGCTAGTTACAAATTCATTACCTACTGCTGCAACTCCATTTATAGGTAATGCAAATGGAAGCTTTGTAACAGAAATACTTGCAGGAAAAGGCTATTATGTTACTTACACACAAACATATACTCAACCCATAAATATAACTCTAGAATATCCGTTAACTGCAAATGCTACTGATTTGATAAATGCTAATGCAGAATATATAGTTAATGCAGATATAAATAAAACGGTAACGGTACTTAATCCAACAAATCAATTATTAATTGACACTAATTATGATGGAATTTATGAAAGTGGTGTTACAGAATTTTCTTCATTTGAAATTCGTTTCAGACTGAATGGTAGTGTACCTTTAGCCGCTGGAACAGGAACTTTTAAATTTCAGTCTTACCAAACTAGTACTTTCAAAGTAACACATAAAAATCTTCTTGATTCTGCTGGCAACAAATCAACTTTCAAATTAACCGCTACTTGTGTTCCAAATGATACTGACGGGGACAGCATTCCTGATCAAATTGATTCTGATAATGATAATGATGGTATTATAGACATTACAGAAGTACAAGGAAACAATGCGCTTGCTTTATCAAATGCTGATACCAATACAAATGGCTTAGATAATGCTTTTGAACCAGGTTTAACAGCTGTAGACACCGATTTAGATTTGATCCCAGATTATTTAGATCTTGATTCAGACAATGATGGTATTACAGATTTAAATGAAGGAATTGTAGATACAGACAATGACGGAATTAAAAATTACAGAGAGCTTGATTCAGATAACGATTTATGTTTTGATGTTACTGAAGCAGGATTTTCAGATGGAAATAATGACGGAATTTTAGGAACATTAGCTCCTCCAACTGTTAATCAAAACGGTTTGGTAACAAGCGGTGCAGGATATACAACTCCAAACTTAAATTATATCATTTCTGCTCCAATAGCAATTACACAACAGCCACAAACAAATTCAACTTGTGAATTAGAAACAGCTACAATTACAGTTGCTGACAATGGAGGAAACACTTATCAATGGCAGTTATCTACAGATAACGGAGCAACATGGAATAACTTAGTGAATAATGCTACATATGCAAATGTTACTACCAACACTTTATCTGTAAATAACATAACAGTGGCCATGAGTGGTTATAAATACAGAGTTCGCTTAGACAAAACCGGTAATTCGTGTGGATTATTATCTAATGATATATCGTTGTCAATCCTTGCATTACCAGTTGTAAATTCACCTGTTACGATTGTACAATGCGACGATAATCTTGACGGAATTACAACAGTTAATTTAACAGTGAACAATGCTCAGATATCAGTTGATGCTGCAACACAAACTTTTAATGTTTGTGATGATTATATTGATACAGCGAATCCAGACACAGACGGTTTCGCAACTTTTGACGTATCTTCAGTTACAACTGATTTAACAACTAATGTACTTCCTGCAGGAACATATTCAATTAAATACTATAGAAATGTAGCTGATAGGGATTCTCAATTAAATGCTATTGCAAATCCTTCAAACTTTAGAAATGATATCCCGAATGCACAGGTAATCTGGGCACGTGTTGATAGCTCAGTAAGTAATGCTTGTTTTGGTTATGCTAGAATCAATTTAGTAGTTAATCCACTACCAAGTATTGACTTAACTGATCAAGATTATATTTGTTCAGATAATCCATCATTCTTCATAACACTAACAGCAGGTATAAACGATGGAAGTTCAACAGCAAATTATACTTACAAATGGTTTAAAAATACAGTTGAAATAGTTGGAGAAATTAACCCTACTTTGCAAGTAAATCAAGAAGGGATATATACAGTTGAAGTAAAAACTAGTTTTGGCTGTCAAAGAACAAGAACTATAACTGTAACCAAATCTAATGCAGCTGTTTTTCTTGAAACTACCGTTATTGATTTACAAGAGGAGAATACAGTAACAATTAATGTTACTGGAGATGGCAATTATGTCTATAGTTTAGATAACGAAATAGGGCCTTTCCAAGAGAGTAATACCTTCTACAATGTTTCTCCTGACATTCACACAGTTTATGTAAAAGATTTGTATGGATGTCCTACATCTAGTGAAACTGTAAATGTTGTTGGAGCTCCTAAATTCTTTACACCTAATGGTGATGGATATCACGATCATTGGAATATTATCGGGCTTAGCAAAACCTATAATTCAAATGCCAAGATTTATATTTGATTTGGTAAATTATTAAAACAGATAAGTGCAACTGACCAAGGTTGGAACGGGACTTTTAACGGAGAACCACAACCAGCAGATGATTATTGGTATACTTTAGAATTAGAAAATGGACGTACTGCAAAAGGACATTTTGCTTTAAAACGATAAAAAGAATCCCGACCTTGTTCGGGATTTTTTTTATTTTTAACAAAATTTGTGGAAAAACCATAAATATAATTTCTTTTTTCTTTTTTTATTAATGCCATTAAAAAATATTAACATTAAGACAATGTGAAATGACTAAAAAATCAATCTAATTTCAAAAATTGCGATTTTATCCCTTTTAATTGCTACTTCTTTATCGCTCTATAACTGCCA
>CAMLKV010000099.1 GCA_946480635.1 uncultured Flavobacterium sp. | reverse complement strand
CCGTACAATATTTCTTCAAAAAAAATAAAGAAGAAATTTTTCATTCTTATATTTTGAATAAGGAGTTTTATGAAACTAAATTTTCAAATCCAAATTACAAAATAATTAAAATTGAAAAAAAATCTAATGAATTAAGATATTTTTCTGGGTATCCCTGCTACAAAATTTTAATTACTTTTAAGGAGAAAAATGACGAAAATGATATTATAATGTCACCTTACAAGGACAAATTACATTATTGGGAAATTTGGGGAACAACAGAAATAAATACGATGATTCATCCCATAATCTTTGAAAGTAGAATTTTAGAAAAATTTTATCCGCTATATATTAATGAAACAATTGAAGATGTTTATGGTTTTAAAAAAACATATGAAGTTAAGAAGCTAAGTTTTTATTAGGATATACAAACAAAAAATAATTAAAAAAGGAAAGTTTCATTTGAGCGACTTTTATAATTTTAAATAATATCTTATTAAACAATTTTAAAACTACAAATAAACCAAACATAATTATTTGAAGGAAAAAACGTATTTTTATTAAAACGTTTAACCTAAAAATTAAATTATGGAAATCATTGTAACATTAATTATTGGAGCTATTGCAGGTTGGCTTGGCAGTCAAGTTTTCAAAGGAGGTAGTTTAGGATTAATTGGCAACATTGTTGTTGGAGTATTAGGAAGCTTTGTTGGTTCCTGGATTCTTGGTAAATTTGGGGTTAGCCTTGGTGGTGGACTTATTGGTTCAATTATTACTGGAGCCTTTGGAGCAGTTGTTATTCTGGCAATTATTAATTTGATTTTCAAATCTAAATAGCAATAAAAAAGCCACTCAAATGAGTGGCTTTCTTTTATATCTAAAAATGATTAAGCTATTTTAAAACGCTTTCTATCATTTTCATTTAAGTAAATTTTACGTAAACGCAATGATTTTGGAGTAACCTCAACATACTCATCTTTTTGAATATATTCTAAAGCTTCTTCTAAAGTAAATTTGATTGCAGGAACGATTCTTGTTTTATCATCAGCACCAGCAGAACGGAAGTTTGTTAACTGTTTAGTTTTTGTGATATTCACAACCATATCATCACCTCTTGAGTTTTCACCAATTACTTGTCCTTCGTAAACATCTTCATTTGGATCAACAAAGAATTTACCACGATCTTGTAATTTATTGATTGAATAAGGAATAGCTTTACCATTTTCCATTGAAATTAATGAACCGTTAATTCGTCCAGCAATTTCTCCTTTATATGGTTGATACTCTAAGAAACGGTGTGCCATGATAGCTTCTCCAGCCGTAGCCGTTAATAATTGGTTACGTAAACCAATAATACCACGTGAAGGAATGATAAATTTAATAATCATACGCTCACCTCTTGGTTCCATACTCAACATTTCACCTTTACGAACTGTTACGAATTCTACCGCTTTACCTGAAACGTTTTCTGGTAAGTCAATAGTTAATTCTTCGATTGGCTCACATTTAACTCCATCAATTTCTTTGATGATTACTTGTGGCTGACCAATTTGTAACTCATAACCTTCACGACGCATAGTTTCAATTAAAACTGATAAGTGTAATACCCCACGTCCAAAAACCATGAATTTATCTGCAGAATCAGTTTCATTAACTCTTAATGCAAGGTTTTTCTCTAATTCTTTCGTTAATCTATCTTTTACGTGTCTAGAAGTAACAAATTTACCTTCTTTACCAAAGAAAGGTGAATCGTTAATTGTAAACAACATACTCATTGTAGGCTCATCAATAGCAATTGAAGCTAAAGCCTCTGGGTTTTCAAAATCAGCAACAGTATCACCAATTTCAAATCCTTCTAAACCAACAATAGCACAAATATCACCTGCAACTACTTCTGTAACTTTCTTACGTCCTAAACCTTCAAAAGTATGTAACTCTTTAATTTTTGATTTAGAAATAGTTCCATCACGCTTTACTAATGAAACATTCATTCCTTCTTTTAAAACACCTCTTTGTAAACGACCAATTGCGATACGTCCTGTAAAAGAAGAGAAATCTAATGAAGTGATTAACATTTGTGGTGTTCCTTCAGAAACTTTAGGAGCTGGTACATTGTTTAATACCATATCTAATAATGGCTCAATGTTTTCAGTTTGAACTTTCCAGTCGTCACTCATCCAGTTGTTTTTTGCCGAACCGTAAACTGTAGGAAAATCCAACTGCTCTTCAGTCGCACCTAATTCAAACATTAAGTCAAAAACTTTTTCGTGAACTTCTTCTGGAGTACAGTTTTCTTTATCAACTTTGTTAATTACAACACATGGTTTTAAACCTAAATCGATAGCTTTTTGTAATACGAAACGAGTTTGTGGCATAGGTCCTTCAAAAGCATCTACTAACAAACAAACTCCATCAGCCATGTTTAATACACGCTCTACCTCACCACCAAAATCGGCGTGGCCTGGAGTATCAATAATGTTGATTTTTGTTCCTTTATAAGTTACCGAAACGTTCTTAGATGTAATTGTAATTCCGCGCTCGCGTTCAAGGTCATTGTTATCCAAAATTAAATCACCTGTGTTCTCGTTTTCACGAAACAACTGACAGTGATACATGATTTTATCAACCAAAGTAGTCTTACCGTGGTCAACGTGCGCAATAATCGCAATATTTCTAATTGATTCCATGTGTTTTTTTTTGTGGTGCAAAAGTACGATTATTTTTTACATAAAAAACATTTTTAATTCAAGAGCTAAATACTTAACAATTAAGACATAATAATTAAACAAAATCAACCCAAATTATAGGATAAAAAACTCAAAACCAATTAAATTTAATTAATACATTTATAAAAATTACAAGAATTAACTTATATGCAAGCCAATAACATAAACGAAGTGATTAAAATCCTTGACATCATTGTTGAAGAATGTAAAAACACAAACAACCCATTAGGATATTTCGCGGTACTATATAGAAAAGTCACCATTAATGTAAAAGATGGCATTTTAAACAATCGATTTGAAGACAATACTAGAATGGAAAAACTCGATGTTCTTTTTGCAAATCGTTACTTCAAAGCGTATTTTGATTACAAAGAAGGCAAAAGTATTTCTAAGTGTTGGAAAATTTCATTTAAAGCCGCCGAAAAAAATCATTTAGTATTACAGTATTTATTAACAGGAATAAATGCCCACATCAATTTAGATTTAAGTATCGCTACTATTGATACCATAGAAAACAATCCATTAGAAAGTATCAAAAGAGATTTTGATCATATCAACAAACTATTGTCAGACATGGTTGATGAAGTAAAACAAAACATGGGAGCTGTATCTCCAGTTTTTAAATTTTTAATGCCTTTAGCAAAACAATGGGACGACAAATTAATTCAATTTAGCATTGAAACTGCTAGAGATGGCGCTTGGTTATTTGCAAAAGATTTAAGCCAGAACCTAGACAAAAGAGAACAATTGATTACACAAAGGGACTTAATAATAGAAAATCTTGGTTTTAAACTCTTAAATCCTAAAAAAACATTACAATGGATACTTAATGTGATAATGCTTTTTGAAAGTGGTTCAGTAAAGTCAAAAATTGAAACCCTAGAAAAGAAATTATAACACTATAAAACAAAAAAGCCTTGCAAATGCAAGGCTTTTGAGTAAATTTTGAACACTAATTTAAATTATAAAGCAGCTACGTGTTTAGTCAATTTAGACTTTAAGTTAGATGCTTTGTTATCGTGAATAATGTTTTTCTTAGCTAATTTATCAATCATAGAAATAACACCTGATAATTTTGCAGCAGCTTCAGCTTTGTCAGTAGCTAAACGTATTGCTTTAATAGCATTACGAGTAGTTTTGTGCTGATACCTGTTTAATACTCTTTTCTTTTCGTTACTTCTAATTCTCTTTAAAGCTGACTTATGATTTGCCATTTTCTTTTAATTTTAATTGTAATAATTATTTATAAACTATCAGTTAAAAAAGAAAAACCTCCCACAATTGTATTTACAATCACTTTGGTTTTAACTAATAAAATAAATCTTGAGACACTAAGAGTTTATTTTATAAAACTTATTTACAACTAATTTTGTAGCCCGTAAGGGAATCGAACCCTTCTTACCAGGATGAAAACCTGGCGTCCTAACCGATAGACGAACGGGCCATCTATACTTTTAACTTCAGTATTTCAAATTTTGTAGCCCGTAAGGGAATCGAACCCTTCTTACCAGGATGAAAACCTGGCGTCCTAACCGATAGACGAACGGGCCATTTACTTACTCCGAATCTCTTTAAGAAGACTCATTTCTGTAATGCGAGTGCAAAGATACACACATTTTTTATATCTGCAAGAACACTCGCAAATTTTTTCAATATTTTTTCACTCAATTTTAGTAAGCCTTTGCAAATAAGACTCTTCCATTTGAGGGTTTTCCTGTAAAAACACAAGTTCCTGTTTCCTCTTTTCTATCTAAAGGAATACAGCGTATCGTTGCTTTTGTCAACTCTTTTATTTTTTCTTCAGTTTCTGCAGTACCATCCCAGTGAGCTGAAACGAATCCAGCTTTTCCTTCTAAAACCTCTTTAAACTCATCAAATGAATTTACTTCAGTAACATGTGTATTTCTATAATCTAAAGCTCTTTCAAATAAATCCTTTTGAATTTGCTCTAATAATGCTTGAATATGACTTGCTACTCCTTCTGCTGCAACCACTTCTTTTGACAAAGTGTCACGACGTGCAACTTCAAAAGTTTTATTTTCTAAATCTTTTGGACCAACAGCAATACGAACTGGCACTCCTTTTAACTCCCACTCTGCAAACTTAAATCCTGGTTTCTGAGTTGTTCTATCATCAAATTTTACAGTAACACCTAATTTTCTGAATTGAGCCATTAAATCTTTTACAACTATAGAAATATTCTCCAATTCCTCATCTGATCTAAAAATTGGCACAATAACCACTTGAATTGGCGCTAAATTTGGAGGCAAAACTAATCCATTATCATCTGAATGCGTCATAACCAATGCACCCATCAAACGTGTAGAAACACCCCAAGAAGTTCCCCAAACATGTTCTTGCTTACCTTCTTGATTAGCAAACTTAACATCAAATGCTTTCGCAAAGTTTTGTCCTAAAAAGTGTGAAGTCCCTGCTTGTAATGCTTTTCCGTCCTGCATTAACGCTTCAATGCAATACGTTTCATCTGCACCTGCAAAACGCTCTGTTTCTGTTTTCACACCTTTTACAACTGGAATTGCCATAAAGTTTTCAACAAAATCAGCATATACATTCATCATTTGAACTGTTTCATTTAATGCTTCTTGTTTAGTTGCATGAGCAGTATGTCCTTCTTGCCATAAAAATTCAGCGGTACGTAAAAACAAACGCGTACGCATTTCCCAACGAACCACATTTGCCCATTGATTAATCAATAAAGGTAAATCTCTATAGGATTGAACCCAGTTTTTATAAGTACTCCAAATAATAGCCTCACTTGTAGGACGAACAATTAACTCTTCCTCAAGTTTAGCATTTGGATCCACCATTAATTTGCCAGGTTTATCTTCATCATTTTTTAAGCGATAATGAGTTACAATAGCACATTCTTTTGCAAATCCTTCAGCATTTTTTTCTTCAGCTTCAAACATGCTTTTTGGCACAAATAATGGAAAATAAGCATTACTATGCCCTGTTTCTTTAAACATTCTATCCAATTCTGCTTGCATTTTTTCCCAAATCGCATACCCATAGGGCTTGATTACCATACAACCTCTAACACCAGAGTTTTCAGCTAAATCAGCTTTGACAACTAGCTCGTTATACCATTTAGAATAATCTTCTTCGCGTTTTGTTAAGTTCTTGCTCATATTGAATAGTTTGGCACAAAAATTGTTTATATTTATACTTCAAATAGTTTGGCAAAACTAACTATTTTTGTGTTGTCCAACAATAAAAACTCAATAGAAATGAAAACTTACTACTTTTCTTTTAAAAATAGAATCCTAGTATCCCTTGTTGGATTATTAGGACTAACAGTAGTTTCTTGTGGCACTTACCAAAATAAATCTTATTACGATAATGATGGGATTTATGGTAGCGAAAAAAGAGAAACTACACAAAATGAGAATTCTGCTGTTGAAAATCCTTCAGCCAACAAATACAAAGAATATTTTGCAGCAAATGCAAACAACTACAGTACTGAAAACACAGAAGTTTTTACCGATGTAGAAGGATATTCCAGCGATACAAATGACACAATAAAAAAAACCGAGAGTAAAAGTTATGCTGGCTGGGGTGAAAACAATAGTAATGTAACTATTAACTATTACGACAATAATTGGGGATGGAACTCAGGTTGGTATTGGCAAAGTTATTGGGGCTATAGACCATGGCGTTCTGGAATATATTTAGGTTGGAATTCATGGAACTACGGCTGGTACGACCCTTACTGGGGATATGCCGGATATTACGGCCCTTCATGGGGTTGGTATAATCCATATTACTATGGTGGTTATTACGGATATCCATACTATTATGGTAGTGGTTATTACGGAAGAAATTACGCTTACGGGCACGGAACTAGAGGATCATCATACTATAATGACAGATATAATTCTAGTGGTTATTCACCTGGAAGGAGATCCTACGCTTCAACAAGTAATGGAATTTCAAATTCACCTAGAAATTATACACCTAGACCAAGAAGAGGTGAATCTGACAACAGTATGATTAACAACACCCCAAGACCTAGAATTAGTAATCCTAGAGGAAATACAGAAAATGACAATGTAAATCCAAGACCTAGAACTTCACCTAGAAGTTATGATGATATAAACACTCCTAGACCAAGAACCGAGAATCCAAAAGGTACAGAATACAATACCCCAAGACCTCGTATGGAGAGCCCTAGAAGTTCAGATTACAATACACCAAGACCACGTACAGAAAGTCCTAGAAGCTTTGACACTCCAAGAAGTTTTGACACACCTCGATCTTCAGGAGGAAATAGTGGCGGTGGTTCTTTTGGCGGTGGCGGAAGAGGTGGTCGCAGAGGATAAATAAAATCTACACAGCCTATACTGCTGCATAATTAGTACGTATAGGCTTTTTAATACTTACGTTATGAAAAAATATCTATCACTATTCATTATAGTTATTGGTACAAGTGCTACACAAGCTCAAGATTTTACAGATGCTTTAAGATATGGTCAAACCAACCAATTAGGAACTGCTCGTTTTAGAGCATTAAGTGGTGCTATGGGAGCTCTTGGTGGAGATTTATCTGCCATTAGTGTTAATCCGGCAAGTTCTTCCATTTTTAACAACAATCAAATTTCAGTAACTCTGAGTAATTCAAATAATAAAAACAATTCAAATTATTTTGGTACAAAAAATTCAGAATCATCTAATGCTTTTGATTTGAATCAAGCTGGAGGCGTTTTTGTTTTTGAAAAAAATGGTGAGATTTGTGAGGATGAGAAAGAGAGAGTGTGTGGGC
>CAMLKV010000098.1 GCA_946480635.1 uncultured Flavobacterium sp. | reverse complement strand
ACGATTTATTAGCATGGTATTATTACAAAAAGGGTAATGCTAAAGAAGCATTAAATATAGTAAATAAGCACATTGTGAATAAATCATTTGAGCCAGAAGTTCTATATCATATTGCATGTATTTATAAAGCAAATAATTTATTAAATGAAATTAAGTCTTTAAAAAAAGAATTACAATCAAGTATTTTTGAATTGGGACCAAACATGAAAGCCAAAATAGAACATTTATAATGAAAAATCTACTTATTATAGCATCGCTATTATTCGCCACATTAACTTATTCACAAACACAAAATGGAGTAGTTGTTGATTCTCTCAATAATCCTATAGAAAATGCTTATTTAGTAAATGAAAGTTCACAATCACATTCACATACTGATGAATTTGGAAAATTTTTTATCGAAAAAACTAAAGAAAATGACAAATTATTAGTGTCAGCTTTGGGATTTAAAAAACAAAATATTACTGTAACTGCCGGAGAACTTAAAATTATACTACAATCAGATGCTTTTAAATTGGATGAAGTTGTTGTTTCATCAAATCTTTCAGCAATGAATGTAATTTCCAAAATAGATTTGGCTACAGCACCTGTAAAATCGTCCCAGGAAATTTTAAGAAAAGTACCGGGACTTTTTATAGGTCAACATGCAGGTGGAGGAAAAGCAGAACAAATTTTTCTTCGTGGGTTTGATATAGATCATGGAACGGATATAGCTATTTCTGTTGATGGAATGCCTGTAAATATGGTTTCTCATGCACATGGTCAAGGTTATGCTGATTTGCATTTTGTGATTCCCGAAACTATTGATAAAATCGATTTTGGGAAAGGAAGCTATTATGCCTCTAAAGGTGATTTTGCTACGGCTGGCTATGTTGGTTTCAAAACAAAGGATTTTATTGAAAGAAGTAGTATTAGTGCCGAAATTGGACAGTTTAATACCATAAGAACATTGGGTGTTTTTGATTTGTTAGGTAAGCAATCAAAAGAGAGTGCTTATATTGCTACCGAATATTTATTGACTGATGGACCGTTTGATTCATCACAAAATTTTAAAAGAATTAATTTTTTTGGAAAGTATACTAAACAATTGGTCAATAATAGCAAGTTTTCGATTTTGGCGTCTAGATTCAGCAGCAAATGGGATGCATCTGGTCAAATTCCACAACGTTTGGTCGATAGTGGAGTAATTGGACGTTTTGGCGCTGTTGATGATACTGAGGGAGGAGAAACATCAAGAACCAACTTCAATGTAGCATATACTAAACCAATTGATGAAAATACATTTTTTAAAGCCAATACTTTTTATTCAAATTATCAGTTTGAACTGTATTCCAATTTTACTTTTTTTCTTGAAGACCCTGTAAATGGTGATCAAATAAGACAAAAAGAAAGTAGAAATATTTATGGATTGAATTCGGAGTTGAGCAAAAAGTGGAATAAAAGTTTATTTCAATTTGGATTAGGATTTAGGACAGATGATACTTCAAACTCTGAATTATCTCATACGATTAATAGAAAAACTACTTTGGAACAAATAAAATTAGGAGACATTAATCAAACCAATATGTTTGGGTATTTGAATGCTGAATTCGATTTTGGGAGACTAAAAGTAAATCCAGCTTTGCGTATGGACTATTTCAAGTTTAATTATTATGATAAATTGGCCACAACGTATGAAGATCAATCAGAAAATAAAACGAAACTTTCCCCGAAGTTGAATTTAATTTATACACAAAATAATAATTTTCAAGTATTTCTTAAATCTGGATACGGATTTCATTCGAACGATACCAGAGTAGTGGTGGCTCAATCAGGGAAAAAGATATTGCCAACATCGTTTGGAGCCGATTTTGGAATTATCTACAAGCCATTTCCTAAATTACTTATTAATTCAGCCTTATGGTTGCTGAATTTAGAACAAGAATTTGTATATGTAGGCGATGCAGGTGTTGTAGAGCCAAGTGGAAAATCAAGTAGAAAAGGAATCGACCTTGGATTACGCTATCAACTAAATGATTATATTTTTTTTGATGCAGATGCTAATTATACTTATGGAAGAAGTATTGATGAACCTAAAGGTGAGGATTATATACCTTTGGCACCCGATTTTACTGCTACAGCCGGAATTAGCCTGAAAAGCTATAAAAATTGGTCAGGTGGATTACAATACCGTTATTTGAAATCAAGACCGGCAAACGAAGATAATTCAATCGTTGCCAAAGGTTATATGGTCACCGATGCTAATATTAATTACCAATGGAATGCAATGACTTTTGGTGTTACAGTCGAAAATCTTTTCAATACCAAGTGGAATGAGACTCAATTTGCAACAGAATCACAACTTCAAAACGAAACAGAAAGTGTTGAAGAAATACACTTTACACCAGGAACACCGTTTTTCCTTAAAGGAAAAGTTACTTATAGTTTTTAAAAAGTTAGTTTAGTTTGTTTTATTTGATAAGCCTATCACAGCGTTTGTTATGATGGGCTTTTTTTAAAATTTAGGACTAGCTATTTCTTTTACAAAAAAAGAATTATAATGTTTTAGTGCATTATAAAGAGATTCAGCAACTTTATAACTATCTAACCTCAAAATAAGTTTATGTTTACCCCATTTTGTATTCTTTTTATTTTCAGAAATGGTTACATATATATTTATATAAGCTAATTTGTCAGACCTTTTGTCAAGTTTGCCAAATTTGAAAAAATTAGAAAAGTCATATAAATCGCCATTACTTTCGTTTCCATTTCTTCTTAAAACGATTAACCTTAAGTAATCACCTTCAAATGACGCTTTATATTTTCTGCCAAAAGAATCTTTTTCAAACCCATGCTCATTGATTTGTGTTATTATGAATTCTTTGGTTTCTTCTTTTGAAGCTTTTTTATTAATATCTGTTTTTTTTAAATGTTGAATTTCCCCGTTTTCTAGTTTTATTTGGTTTAATTCAGATTTGTCAACAACATATGTTGGCCCATTTAAATTGTTGAACATTTTGTATTTAATTTCGGAATTATTTATTAACTCAATTTTTACTTGAATATTTTCACCGTTGCTCTTCGTTAGTATATCTTGACAAAATGTTTTAGAACATACCAAGAAAAAAATGAAAGTGATAATTTTCATATCTTAAAGATTTGGTTAATCAATAATGTTTGCTAACTGATAAATAAAAATAAGTTATAAAAACAACTTTAAATTCCGTTGATAATCCCGATAAAATCATCAGCTTTTAGTGAAGCACCACCAATCAAACCACCGTCAACATCAGGTTGAGAGAAAATTTCTTGAGCATTATCTGGTTTTACACTTCCGCCATATAAAATAGAAACATTTTCAGCAACAGTACTTCCGTAACGTTCTAAAATAGTTTCACGGATAAACTTATGCATTTCCTGTGCTTGTTCAGGTGAAGCAGTTTCTCCAGTTCCAATAGCCCAAACGGGTTCGTAAGCCAAAATGATATTTTTCCAAGCCTCTTCACCTAAATGAAATAACGCATCTTTCAATTGATATTCCACTACATTAAAGTGTTGTTTGTCTTGACGATCTTTTAATTCTTCCCCAAAACAAAAAATAACCTTCATATCATGTTTCAAAGCTGTATCGACTTTATTAGCTAACAATGAATCTGTTTCATGAAAATAGGCACGGCGCTCAGAATGACCTAAAATCACAGTTTTAATGCCAATGCTTGTTAGCATATCAGCAGAAATCTCTCCTGTAAAAGCTCCGCCTTCAGCTTGGTGCATGTTTTGTGCAACGACTTCAATGGCTGTATCTTTTGTTTGATTTACAGCTTGAGCCAAATTCACAAATGTTGGTGCTATGATAACTTTAGCCTCGGTTTGAGGAAGTTTTTGTAATAATTCAGTAATTAATTCTTGTGTTTGTCCAGCATTTTTATTCATTTTCCAGTTGCCGGCTACTATTTTTTGTCTCATCTTATAATGTTTTTAAGAGTCCGTCCACTTTTTCGTGGTCAGTTTCGATGGCTTTATATAAAGCTATTTTTCCTTTTTTATCAATAATAATATATCTTGGAATCCAGTCTAGATTTACTGATTTTCCAAAAGTTCCTTTCATGCCACCATCCATTAAATAATGGTCGCCTGTTAATTGATGTTTTTCAATTCCTTTAAGCCAAGCTTCGGGTGTTTTATCTGCCGATAAAAAGACAAAATTGACATTAGGATGACTTGTTTGTAATTCTTTTAATTTTGGCATGTTTTTGACACAATCGCCACACCACGAAGCCCAAAACTCTATTACGGTAGTTTTACCTTTGTTTTTATCGATTATTTTCTGAAAAGAAATTTCGTTTCCGTCTTTATCTTTTAATATAGAAGCTAAAGCTTCTTCAGAGAATTTGTCTTTTTGGTTCTTTGCTGAATAGGCAAATGCTAAAAGAATTCCGCCTATAAGTAATATTGCTACTGCTATTTTTTTCATCTGTTGTTTTTTATTAGTCTGTAAAGCCATTTTATGGACAAAACAGAATTGACAAGTATTGCAAAAATTCCAATTAATTGATTTGACGGCATATCTAATATTTTTTTCTCAGATTTTATATTAAATGATAAAATGCCCAGAATAACAAAAGCTAAACATAATCCTAAATTTAAAATTATCTTATGATTTTTTTTAACTTCCATATCTTATAATTTTATAGAATCCATATCATTATAATGAGCTTTTTGAGTCACAGTTCCTTTATTTAAAACCACAATACTCGGATTGGCTCTTTCTATTGTTTTAATCGTTGTAGGATCACAAAAATAGAAATCGAAAGTGAGTCCATATTGTTTTTTTATTTTTGAAATAACATTGGTAGCTGAACCAGTTAAGGCAAATACTCTATATCCTTTTGACTTAGCCGTTTGATAGAAGTTTTCTAATTTTTGAAGCCCTTCTGGAGAAGTTTTATCCAAATTATACATCGTAAAGAAAACTACTTTTTCTTCAGAAAGAATTTGGTCTTTTTCATCAGTGCCATCTTTTTCAAGACTAAAGTCATGAATAGGAGGTACGTAACCTTCTTTTATTAGTTTATCAATTCTATCGATAAATTTAGCATTTGGAGGTAAATTCATTAATTCTTTGTCAGAGAACTCTTTTTTCACTCCGTTTACTTCATAAATGAATTTCATTTCGTATTCCGATTTTGGAGCACCTTCTGGAATTTCCATTCCTTTTTGAATGTTTTTCCCAACTGCAAAAGCTCTAAAGTCAATTACAGGTAAATGATTCAATACATGGTATCCTAAATAACAACTTAAAAGAATACTTATTATTGAAGTTATCATTGCAAATTTTGTACCGAATAATGGTGTAATGTGTTTTTTACCAAAGAAAAGAATCAGAATGAAAGCTAGTAAAACAACATCTTTTGTAAATGATTCCCACGGAGTTAATTTTAATGCATCACCAAAACATCCACAGTCTTTGACAACATTAAAATAGGCCGAATAGAAAGTTAAAAAAGTAAAGAAAACAATTAGTCCCAATAAACTCCAAACTGTAAATTTAGGCTTATAACCAACTAGCAACATTACACCTAAAACCACTTCAAGAATAACAACAAAAAGGGCTATACCTAGTGTGAAAGGAAGTAAAAAAGGTAAATTGAAAACGGTTTCACCAAAATATTCGTCTAATTTGTATGAAAAACCAATAGGGTCATTAAGTTTAATTAGTCCCGAAATAATAAATAAAACGCCTACAAACAGACGTGAAAAGTGTACTAGATATTTCATCATTATTTTTTTAAATTCATATGAATTAAGGCGAAAACCGAATAGTTAATCATGTCTTGATAATTAGCATCAATACCTTCAGAAACTATTGTTTTTCCTTTATTATCCTCAATTTGTTTTACTCTTAAAACTTTTTGTAATATCAAATCAGTTAAAGAACTAACACGCATATCGCGCCAAACTTCACCATAATCATGGATTTTGGCCTCCATTAAATCTTTAGTCAGTTTGATTTTTTCATCATAAAGTCTTGTTGCTTCATCAACGTTTAAATCGGGTTGGTCTGCAACTCCAAGTTCAAGTTGGATTAAAGCCATAATAGAATAATTGATGATGCCAATAAATTCTGATGCTTCTCCTTCATCTACTTTTCGAACTTCATTTTCTTGTAAAGAACGAATGCGTTGTGCTTTTATAAATATTTGATCTGTAAGTGATGGTAGTCTTAAAATACGCCATGCACTCCCGTAATCTTGTAGTTTTTTAGTGTATAAGTCACGACAAATTGCAATTATTGCGTCGTATTGTTGTGAGGTGTTACTCATTATTAATTTATATTTGTATCAAGTTTGTCCAAAAATAGCCTTTTTTGTTTATAATTTCTTTAAAAAAAATATAAAAATGACCATCAACTGTAAAGGAAACCTGATCGATTTAACAACGCCGAAAGTAATGGGGATTTTAAATGTTACGCCAGATTCTTTTTATGATGGTGGTAGATTTTCTTCAGATACAATTATTCTAAATCAGGTAGAAAAAATGCTCAATGAAGGTGCCACTTTTATTGATGTTGGCGGACAAACTACAAAACCAACAGCCAATTTGATTTCTGCAGAAGAAGAATTGAAAAGGGTTATTCCTGTCGTTGAATCGATCTTGAAAAAATTCCCTGAATCTATCCTTTCTATAGATACTTTTTATGCTAAAGTTGCCGAAGAAAGCGTTAAAGCAGGAGCGGCTTTGATTAATGATGTTTCTGCTGGGAATTTAGACGAAAACATGTTGCCCACTATTGCTAAATTGCAAGTACCTTATATTATGATGCACATGCGAGGAACTCCTCAAACCATGCAACAATTAACGCAGTATGATGATTTGCTTAAAGAGGTGATGTTTTATTTTTCAGAAAAGATAAATGTTGCCCGAAGCTTAGGAATAAATGACCTTATTGTTGATCCTGGATTTGGCTTTGCCAAAACAGTGGAACAAAACTTCGAATTGTTTTCTAAACTAGAGTTGTTTCAAATGCTTGAATTACCAGTTTTAGTTGGTATTTCCAGAAAATCGATGATTTATAAAACACTTGAAACAACACCAGAGAATGCTTTGAATGGTACAACTGTTCTAAATACATTAGCCTTAAGTAAAGGTGCTAACATTTTAAGAGTTCATGATGTAAAAGAAGCAGTAGAATGTGTGAAGCTTTTAAATAAATTCAATTAACTCAAAAAACCTTCAATTTGCGGAATTGTATCTGGTGCAACTGGTCTTCCGTTTTTGATGGCAACCCCAGTTACCTTAGCTGATAAAATAGCTTTGTCATCTGAAAGTCGGATAATATCTTGATGGAAAACCACTTTCAAATTTCCTTCTTTTTCTGCCGAAACTTCAATTTTGAATTTGTCACGACTTACTAGAGAGTTTTTAAAGTTCATTTCGATAGTTTTTACTACCAACATGATGTTGTTTTTAGCAAAATCTACAAAATCGATACCGTGATGGTGTAAAAATTCATGGCGTGCATG
>CAMLKV010000097.1 GCA_946480635.1 uncultured Flavobacterium sp. | reverse complement strand
GAACCTGTCCATGTGAAATTAGGAGAAAGTGGTCTTGATCCATATAATAGGATTTCATCAACAGCACCACCATTGGCCCAAGTACTGGTATAGTATCGGATTCTTATTTTTAAGTTAGTTTGATTTATATATGAGTTTAGGTTGTACGACATTTGCTTAAACTTAGTTCCATACCCTTGATCGCTTGTAATACTGCCACTAATACTTGTCCATGTTCCGCCTCCATTTGTAGAAACATCAACACTCATATATTCAGCTGTTGGATTGCTTGCGTCAACATAATATCTGTCATAAAACAATTTAAATTCTAAAGTTAGACTAGTAAAATTAGTCGAGTTTACTGTTGGAGAAACTAGGGAGTTGTCAATTACATAGTAACAGGTTGCTCCACAAGTTCCAACATCTGAACTAACAAATGCAAATTTGTTTGAATTTATTCCAGATGAAATTGCTGGAAACCATGTAGTGCCTGTTGGAATGTATGGACTTGTTTTATTCTGCCATGCACTCGCAGTTGAAACTGTGCCTGAAGCAGGTGCAACTGATGTTGAAGCTGTGAAAGTTCCTAGGCTACCCCCTTCAAAAGTTTCGTCAATTAAGTTTACTATTTCTGAACTTCCTGTGGCAGTTAATTGTATTTTATCATCTTCACCACAAACTTGTGGAGAGGCTGTAACAAATGATAGAGCAGCTATTGGTTTAACGGTTGCGGTTATTTTTGTTCTAACAAGAGATTCACATGATCCATTGTAGGCAGTAACCCAGTAATCAGTTGTTGTACTTATTGATGGCGTTGTCCAGCTACCTGTGGCAGTTGGAGAGCCTGCTAATTGAGATCCTCCAGTTTGGGCAGCATACCATCTATATTGCGTTGTACCTGCTGATCCTGTGGCTCCTAAAGTAACAGTCCCAGGTCCGCATACGCTTCCGTTTGTAACTGCTGTTATTTTTGCAGGACAACTTGCCACAACAGTAAAAAGATAGTCTTCTGTTTCTCCGTAATAAGCTAAATTTGTTGTACAAGAGTCCCATGAATAACCAGCATCTCCACCAGAGTTTCTTCCGCTGATTCTTAGCCTAACTCTGTAATCGCCAACTGGCGTTCCAGCTGGAATAATAAAACCTAATGTAGTAGAGGCTTGAGAAACTCCTCCAGAATTATAAACCGTTTCTCCAGAATCTGCAAAGTCACCATCTTTGTTCCAGTCAACCCATGCTTTCATGTAACCTGAACTTGGCGATTCAAAATAAATATTAACACCTTCACCTTGTGCTTGTTGTGATTTCGTTGCTAAACCAGTAAAGTCTTGGTATCCATATGGAGTAACGGTACTGTATGTACTTGTGTTTGTTACATCTAATAAAGTCCCAATAAATTCAACTTTTCTTATATGGTGATTAGTAGGGGGCTGATATGTTGCACTAATTGTTGGGATACAATAAGTAACAGTTAATGTCGCGTTGGTTGAATTAGCAGATGTTCCACAGCCATTTGTTGCTCTTGCTCTATACATATATCCATTCATCGAATAGGGAGCTGCTGTAATGTTTAATGTAGCTGTTGTAGCAGTAGAGTAAACACCTCCGTTTGTTACTGTAGTCCAAGATCCTCCGCCATTTGTACTTACTTCCCAAGTATAACTAGAAGGATTGTTAGAAGCTGCTACCGTAAATGATGCGTTGCTGCCTGCTCCAATTGAAACGTTACTAGGATTTGTAGTTATAGCAGGACTTGCTACCGAAAGGTTTGAAGTTAAATCAGCTAGTGATGTTGTAGGTAATGATAGACCATTAATAGATCCTGTCCCTCCAGCTGCTCCTGCAGCTCTGTAAACTATACCTGTACTTACTGCATTGATTCCTCTTATTTGAAGGCCAGTGATTGTTAAAACGTCTGTTCCGTTACTTGTATTACCTTGGTTGCTGACATATGTTATCGTTACCGTAGTTGCAGTAATTCCAATTGTAGCCGAATCAATATCTCCTGAGGCACTAATTGTACCTCCTCCTACACCGGGGTTAAATTCAAAATTCGTTGGAGCAGTTAAAATTAAAGTGTAACTAACATCTTTCGTCATTGAAAAATTGTTTTGCTGATTTTCAGTAATTACAATATTTCCAAGGTTATAATAACTTGTAGGAAATGAACAGTAGGCCGTTACTGTTAAGTTTGGTTTAGTAATAGTAACTTGTGCAAAAGAAAAAGATGACAAGCCAAGCATAAAAATAATCAGTAATGTAGCCTTAAATACTGATTTAGGGTAATTTTTAAACATACGCATTTTGAATTTAGTATAGAAAATAAATACTTTTATTGTAAAACATACAACGGAAAACACGACATCAAATATGATATCGCATGATTTCAAAAGTGTATACGTAAAAAAATCGAAAGTAGTTTTTTTCTATTTCGTTAGCTGTTAATTCGTTAAATAAAAATCCATTTCACAGTAAAAGTAATTTAAGTGCATTTTTTAAACAAATTTTGTCGATTAAATTTGTTGTTTATCTGAATTTTTTTCTAGACTAAAAAGCTGATTTTTAGTCTAATTGTATGGTGGGAAGTATCGTTAATATTGCGGTTTTAGCGTTTTATAAAAATAAAATTGATTTATCAAATTTATTTTTATAAAAGTAGGTTTTTTCTTAATCTAAAAGAAGTTTAAACATTTGAACTTGTTGTTTTTATTGTAAATCTTGGTCGTCGTTGAAGGCTAAAATCTTTATTCGTACTTTTGTAATTAATGGATGCTATAAATCAAAATATTACTTCAATTACTAAAAATCAAGTCACTTTAAAGATAAAAAGAGAAGATTTATTGCATCCTTTTGTTTCGGGGAATAAGTTTAGAAAACTCAAGTATAATTTGGTAGAATTTGAACAAAATTTCTATGATTCAGTTGTTACTTTTGGCGGTGCTTTTTCAAATCATATTGCAGCTACTGCTTATGCTTGTAAAGAGAAAAATATAAGTTGTGTTGGCGTAATTCGAGGTGAAGAACTATGGAAAGAGGTTGCAAATAATCCTACTCTTAGTTTTGCTCAACAATGCGGTATGAAATTTGAGTTTATTACAAGAGAACAATACCGCAAAAAAGATTCTGATGAGTTTACAAGTTATTTGAAAGCAAAATATGGAAACTGTTATATTTTGCCTGAAGGAGGAACCAATGAACTGGCAATAAAGGGTTGCGAAGAGATTTTAACTGAAGAAGATAATGAATTTAATTATATCTCTTGTGCTGTAGGGACAGGAGGAACCATTTCGGGAATTATAAATTCTGCTAAGCCACATCAAAAAGTTATTGGATTTCCTGCGTTAAAAGGAGATTTTTTAAAAAATGAAATTTGTAAGTTTGCAAATAATAAAAATTGGGAATTAATAACCGATTATCATTTTGGTGGTTACGGAAAAGTTACTGAAGAATTAATTGGTTTTATTAATGATTTTTACAGAGTAACTACAATTCCTTTAGACCCTGTTTATACTGGTAAGATGGTTTTTGGCGTTTTAGACTTGATAGAGAAAAGTTATTTTCCAGAAAATTCTAAAATACTATTAATTCATACAGGAGGATTACAAGGAATTGAAGGGATGAATAAGTTGCTCGAAAAGAGAAAAATGAATAAAATAGTTGTAAATGAATAAAGTAGTCTATATTTTATTTTTGTTGGTAATAATTGGTTGTGGTTCTTCAAAATCAAAAGTGCAGAGTAAAAAGTATGTACACACAACTCAAAAGAAAGTGCCAGTTAAGCCTACTACTTCTACTAAAAAAGTGGATAAAGAACATCCTGTTGTAGAAATTGATACGCCAAAACAGGCAAGTGAAGTTTTAGTCGCTACTTCAAACATAAAAGTAACAAAAGAAGTCGTTTTAGCCTACATTAATCAGTTTAAAGAAGTGGCTAAAGAAGACATGGAAAAGTATGGAGTTCCTGCTAGTATAACTTTGGCACAAGGAATTTTAGAATCTGGTGCAGGAACTGGTGTGTTGTGTAAAGTAGCAAACAATCACTTTGGTATAAAATGTCATAAAGAATGGACTGGAGAGTATGTTCGTCATGACGATGATGCTGCTCAGGAATGCTTTAGGAAGTATGATAAAGCACATGAATCCTATCGAGATCATTCGTTATTTTTAACAAGCAGACCTTGGTATCAACCATTGTTTAAACTAGAAAAGCATGATTACAAAGGTTGGGCGCGAGGCTTAAAAAAATCGGGTTATGCTACTGATCCTAAATATCCGGAAAAACTAATTGGATTAATAGAAAGATATAATTTACATCAATTTGATGCTGAGGTTTTAGGAATAGAATTTACATCTGTAATTAATACTGCTGTAGAGACTCAATCGAAAAATCAAAAAGATAAAGAGATTGTTCAAACTGAAGAGATACATGTTGTTGAACAAGGAGATACTTTATATTCTATTTCAAAAAAATATAATCTGTCGGTAGATGCGTTAAAAGTAAAAAACAATCTTACGAGTAATGCCTTATCAATTGGGCAAGAATTAATTATAAAGTAGATTTTTAGAAGCCCAGCTTTTGGGCATTTATTTATAAGTAGCTTCCATTGAGGCTAAAAAAAAACATTAGGAATAAATGATTTATCAAAGAAGTAGTCAGCTGTTCGCCGAAGCTGAAAAAGTAATTCCAGGCGGAGTAAATTCACCAGTAAGAGCATTCAAATATGTAGGAGGTACTCCAATATTTGTAAAAAGTGCAAAAGGAGCTTATCTTTTTGACGAAGATGGTAACCGTCTTATAGATTATATTAATTCATGGGGGCCGATGATTTTAGGGCATGCCTATGAGCCAGTGGTTAATGCTGTTATCGAAAAAGCTAAGTTGGGAACATCATTTGGTATGCCAACAGAAATAGAAACTAAAATCGCTGAATTAGCAGTTTCTATGGTGCCAAATATTGATAAAATCCGTTTTGTGAATTCTGGAACAGAAGCTTGTATGAGTGCCATTCGTTTAGCAAGAGGTTTTACAGGGCGTGACAAAATAATAAAATTTGCTGGTTGTTATCATGGTCATTCAGATTCTTTTTTAATCCAAGCTGGGAGTGGAGCTATAACTTTTGGTTCGCCTAATAGTCCCGGTGTAACACAGGGTACAGCAAAAGACACTTTATTAGCTAATTATAATGATATTCAAAATATTAAAGCTTTATTAGAAGCAAATAAAAATGAAATTGCCGCTATCATTATTGAGCCAGTTGCAGGAAATATGGGGTGTATACCTCCTAAAGAAGGATTTTTAGAAGCGCTTCGTCAACTTTGTACTGATAATGGAACTTTGTTGATTTTTGACGAAGTAATGACTGGTTTCCGTTTGGCGAAAGGTGGTGCACAAGAACTTTATAATGTTCAAGCTGATACTGTTTGTTTTGGAAAAGTTATAGGAGGTGGATTACCAGTTGGGGCTTTTGCAGCACGTAACGAAATTATGAATTATTTGGCTCCACTAGGCCCTGTGTATCAAGCGGGAACATTGTCAGGGAATCCGTTAGCAATGGCTGCCGGTTTAGCAATGCTAACAGAATTAAATTCTGACACAGAAATTTTCAAAAGATTAGAGCAAAAAACAGCTTATTTAGAAGTTGGAATTAGAAAAGTACTGACATTGAATAATATTGACTTTACTATCAATAGAGTGGGATCGATGATTTCTGTACATTTTGATAAAGAAGAAGTGTATGATTTTAATACTTCAAAAAATGGTGATAATCAGCGTTTCAAGGATTTCTTTCACGGATTGGTAAAAGAAGGTGTTTATATTGCGCCTTCAGCTTACGAAACATGGTTTATTACAGATGCGTTGTCTTACGAAGATCTTGACTTTACAATAGAAGCAATTAATAAAGTTGCTAAAACATTATAAAATAAAAAATCCGCTTTATAGCGGATTTTTTTATATCTGTTATTAAGATTTAGTTCTTAATTAATTTATCATATAAACCAGGTTGTTGCATGATTTGTTTGATTTGATTTTCAGAGAAAGTCGCTCTCATTTTCATGTCAATGTTCTTATAAATCTCGCTTTTTTCAGCTTCAGTGATTCCTTCTTTAGCTAAAGCTTCATGTTTAGCAAGGAATAAATTGTTCATGTTTACAAAAAACTGGTCGTCACCATTAGTGTCTATAGCTTTTGAAAGCTCTAATACGTTTTGTTTTGCTTTTTCAGCAGGTGTTAACTGTCTTTTTTCTTGAGCATTTGCACTCATTGTGAAAGCAAAAACAAAAAGTAATATTTGTAATAATTTTTTCATAATTAAATAAATAGATTAGTTTATAGAAACCAAATCTAAACATTTTTTTTAAAAATGCAAAAAATTATTCATTTGCTTGTTTTTTAGATTTTTGATGATGGGCTCTTTTCATTCTATGTATTTTCTCACTTCTTTTTTCTTGATTTTCTTGCCATTTTGCAAATTGTTCTTTGTTTAAAATCTTTTTCATTTTGGCTTTGTATTCAATTTGTGCATCAAGCCTTTCGTTTTCCATCTTAAATCTTTCATCGGCTGTTAATTGTTTTTTTGCGTCTTTATTAGCTTTCATTTCAGCTCTTTTTGAGTCTCTTTTTGCATTTTCATCTGCAATAATAACAGCCATTTCTTTTTGTTGTGAAGCCGTTAAATCTAAATTGGCTGTCATTCTTTTTAACTGAAGCTGATTTCTCTGTTCAGGAGTCATTTGCTCTCTTTTTGTTCTAGCTGATTGAGTTTCCTTTTCTTGAGCATAAACTCCTGATAATGTACCTATTAATAGAAGGGTTAAAAATGTCTTTTTCATGATAATTTTTTTTGCGTTATATCAATAAGACATTGTTAGTTCAAAAAGGTTTAATAGAAAATAAAAAGGAACCCTTTTTTAGGATTCCTTTAACTATATATTGTTTGCTAAGGTGTTAGCTTAAAACTACAGTTTTATTATCACCGTCAACAACAACTTTTGTTAAGCCATGTTTAGCTAAACCTTTCATGGCTGCATCCCATTTTTTTCCGCTTAAAGCCGATTTTTCCTTAAGTTGAGCTAATGGTTGGTTGTCTTCAGCTTTTAATAATTCAATAATTAATTGTTCTTCTTCTGTCAATTCAGGGCCTTTTTTCTCAGGACGCATTTGAGGGAAGAATAATACTTCTTGAATTGAAGCATTATTAGTCAAGAACATAATTAATCTGTCCATTCCAATACCTAAACCTGAGGTTGGAGGCATACCGTATTCTAAAGCTCTTAAGAAATCTTCGTCAATGATGCCATTCGCTTCGTCATCCCCTTTAGCTGCTAATGCCATTTGCGCTTCAAAACGCTCTCTTTGGTCAATAGGATCATTTAATTCAGAATATGCATTGGCAATTTCTTTACCACAAACCATTAATTCGAAGCGCTCGGTTAAATCTGGATTGTCTCTGTGAGATTTACATAATGGAGACATTTCTTTAGGATAATCCGTGATGAATGTTGGTTGAATGAAGTTTCCTTCACATTTCTCACCAAAAATTTCATCAATTAATTTTCCTTTACCCATGGTTTCGTTCACTTCGATGCCCATTGATTTGGCC
>CAMLKV010000096.1 GCA_946480635.1 uncultured Flavobacterium sp. | reverse complement strand
TAAACTGGTGAACGATGCATTGGCTGCGGCTATCAAAAGCAATCCATCACCTGTTTATACTAAAGATGTTGTAAAACCAAATCCAACGGTTGGATTTATGGCTGCAATAGGTACTTCATATAAGTTGTCTAGTAAACTTTCAATATTTGGTGAGGTAGAATATAGAAATTTTACGGTTCATGGTAAGACTAAGGAAACTGAAGAATATACTGAAAATGGTGTAGATAAATTGTATACTCCAACTGCTTTCAGACCAGATGCTTCATACTCAGCAAGTCATGTAAATTATGTCGATGAACTTAATACATCATCAAATAGTAAAGTTACGAACGCTTCTGGTTTTGATACCAACAGAGCTACTGATGATATTAGCTCTTATGTAGGTATTAGTGGAGTTGGATTAACACTAGGAATACGTTACGATTTATAATAAATAAATCATCATTAATAAAAAAGAGACCTTTTTGGTCTCTTTTTTTATAGACATATTTTGATAGTTGTACCTGATTTCGAATTAGTATCAATAGATATTTCAGCTTTAATAATTTTAGCTAAATCTCTAATAAGATGTAAGCCTAACCCTGAAGAAATTCCTGAAATTGCTGTTTCATCATATAAGGCTTTAAACTGTTCTTTTGATCCGCCTGGTCCATTGTCACAGATAGAAAGAATGATTTTATTGCCTTTTGTATAAGCATTCCACTCTATTTTGGGATTTTTGGTTTTTTCCAAAGCTTTTATAGCATTGCCAGTAAGGTTTCGCATTATTGTTTTTAGATAATTCTCATCAGTATAAAGTTCAATTTTTTCTGGATTGTTGTAGGCTATAATAATATCGTCAATGCTGGAAAAATGTTTTGCCGTGTCAAAAAATAATGAATCAACAGTTGTTCTTTTAGGTTGAGGGTCAAAGTTTTCCATCTGACTTTTACTCCATAATAACAAATCCTCCATTGCTGATAAAAGGTTTTCTGCACCTTCTGTTGTTTTTTGTTTGAGTCTTTTTTCACTCTCTTCATCTAATAACTCGGGATGATTTTCTTGTAAGTGTAGAAAACTAATCAGATTAGCAACAGGGCTTCTTAAATCGTGATTAATAATACTAAAAAAACGAATTTTAGTTTTATTGGCTTGATCTAATTCGGAATTTAAAGCCTGTAATTTTTTGTTTGTTTTCTTTCGGTTTATATTTTGACGGTATAATAAAATAGCAATGGTGAGCAGAAGAAGAAAGCCTAATCCAAGATAGATTTGTGTTTTTCGAGTGTTTTCTATTTGAAGGTTTTTTACTTGATTTTCTGCAGAAAGTAGATTTATTTTTTCCTGCTTCGTTCTGTTCTGAAACTTAGCTTCGGCATCAGCTATAGTTTGTTTTGCCGATTCGTTAAGCATAGCTTCATTGGCTTTGGTGTAAATAGTTTGATATTCAAATGCCTTTTTCCAATCCCCAATTTGGGCATAACTTTCGGATAGTAATTGATTAATGACTATAAATGAGTTTTTGTCAAATTCGTAAGCATGGGTTGAGGCTTGCTTTAAAATTTCAATGGCTTTTTCGAATTGTTTTTGTTTAAATAGTAGTTTTCCTTTTGTAACTCTCGCTTCCATCAAAATTTCTTCATCATTTGATTTTTCGGCAAATTGCATTGCCTTCTTTCCAAAAATTAAAGCTTTCGAGATATTATTTTTGCCAATAAAGTATTCAGCCATATAACGATTGGCCGAACTTACACTAATATGTAACGAATCTTCTTTGGAAACTAACTTATAAATGTTGTTGTAATATTTTGTAATACTGTCCAGATTTTGTTTTCCCGTATAACATTTTATAAAATCATTATATAGAAAAGCTAATGAATTTGGAGAATCTTTCATGTAAGGTTTAGCATAATTAGAATACTCAATTCCTTTGTCGAATTGTTTCATCTTAATGTATGCTTGTCCAATTTGTGAATAAGAAATACCAATATTGACAATATTGCTGGCATCGTCTTTAGGGAATTTTTTACGGTATTCTATAGCCTTAAGTTTGTATCCAATGAAAGGTTCGATTTCCGATTTATCCAAGTAATATTCTCCTAAACTTCCATTCAAAATACCTTGTGTGTAAACATTTTTGGTGGTGTCTAGAATCTGTTTTATGTATTTGATGAGATTTTCTCTTTTTTGAAATTGCTTAGTAGAATAATACAAATAATTCAGCCGCATGATAGCTAAAGTCTCTTCTTTTAGGTTTTTCCTTTCTTTGGCAAAATTCCAAGAGGCTTCAAAGTAAGGTATGGCTTTTTCATACTGGTTATTGTCATATTCATAACCATATGCTTTATAAAAATTGAATCTAGCGAGTAGATATGAGTCGTTTTTTGACAGAGAAATCCCTTTGTTAGCTAAAGAAATTAGCTCTCGATAATTTTCGTTTTTTTTAATAGTTTCACATTGATCTAATAAACGAATGATTTCTTTGTTTCGGTTTTGTCCGAAGCTTAAAAAGGATTTTAGGAGTAAAATCACAATGATTTTTCTCATGCTATTAGGCTTAAATTGTCTTTATAGCTCCTTCCTACAGGAATTGTAACACTATTGTTTAGTTCTATTTCCTGCGAACCTATTTTTTTTACATATTGCTTTTGAACAGCAAAACTCCTGTGGATTCTTACAAAAGATTGAAAGTGATTCTCTTTTAAGAGTGTACCAATACTTGAAAGTACACAATGTTTTTTTTGGGTAGTAACTACCAAAGTGTAATCTTTAAGGGCTTCGAGGTAGAGTATCTCATGTAACTTGACTTTGGTTTGTTCATGACCTTCTTTAATATATATAGTATCTCCGCCTATACTGGATTCAAATAATTCTGCTTTTTGTCTAATTTCTAAAAATTCTTCAATTCTTCTCACAGTATTCTTAAAGCGATCGCTTTTGAGTGGTTTAATAATAAAATCTAATGTTTCATAATCAAAACTTTCAACTGCATGTTCAGGATGTGCAGTAATAAAAACACAAACAGGTATTTGCGATGCATTTTTTCTGATTTCAAATCCGCTACTTTCAGGTATGTCTATATCTAAGAATAAAACATCAATTTTTTCTTTATTGATTACTTCGAGTGCGTCTTCTGCATTATCAAACGCCCCAATCAAATTGAATTGAGGAAACTTCCTTACGTTAGAAATCGTCATTAAACGGTCTATCTCGTCGTCGTCAACAATGATGCAGTTAATATGCTTCATAAACTTAGTTCTTGCTTAAATATATAAAAAATAGAAACACGGCAAAAATGTCGTTCGTCTATTTTTAATGTCGTTTGTATATCGGTGTTTTTTTAGATAAAAAACCTGCCGCAAATTTGGCTTAAAATTTTGTTAAAAACAATTCGTAAGTCCTATAAACACTGATGTTTATGAAAAATGTATTTCGTCGGATTTATTTGCTTTTTGTCGATTTTTTTGAATCAAAAACAAACAAAAACTATGAAAGAGATCAAATGGATTATTGTCATTTTTCTTTTTTCCTGCGTAATTAGCCAAAACTTGTTTTCACAAGATTTGGAAACTATTGCAGAACAAAAACCAGTTGAATTAACAGGAACTTTGTCTGTCTTCGGATCCTACTACAATGTAAATGGTATCGATCCACGTAGGAAAGACTTTTCTTGGTATGTGACCGGAAATCCAATATTAAAATTGTATGGAATCGAAATTCCATTTTCATTCACAGTGAGTGAACAAGAACGTTCTTTTCGTCAGCCGTTCAACCAGTTTTGCATAAGTCCTAGCTATAAGTGGGCAAAAGCACATTTAGGTTATACCAATTTGACTTGGTCACCTTTCTCATGGGCAGGACAAACCGCCATGGGAGTAGGAGTCGAACTTAATCCCGGGAAATTCAGATTTGGAGCATTGTATGGAAGGCTTAACAGAGCAGTAGAAGAAGATTTGAATTCACCTGAAGCAATAACTCCGGCTTATAAAAGAATGGGGTATGCAATGAAATTAGGATATGGGACAGGAACAAGTCATGTTGATTTGATATTCTTAAAAGGTCAAGATGATGAAAATTCATTAAATAAAGTTCCTACACAAACTGAAATTCTTGCAGGGGAGAATGTAGTGACTGCAGTTTCTTCAAAAATGAAATTCACTGAGCATTTATTTTGGGACTTTGATGTGGCGTCAAGTTTGTATACAAGAGATGTTAATGCTACTGGCTTTTCAGCAGAAGAGAATTCAGATGTAGAAAAATTCAAATCCTTAATGGAAGTTAATACTTCAACACAGTGGTATAATGCATACCAGACTGAAGTAAGATATGAGGAGAAAACTTATAAAATTAAGGCAAAATATCGTCGTGTAGAACCTGATTTTCAAAGTATGGGAGCCTATTATTTCCAGACTGATGTCGAGAATATCACTTTAGAACCTTCCGTTTATTTATTCAAAAACAAATTGAAAATTTCAAGTAGTGTGGGTCAGCAGAGAGATAACTTAATGAATAAAAAGTCATTTACTACAAAACGTTTTATAGGGAACATAGGACTGGACTGGTCTATTTCGCAAAAATTTGGTTTTAATGCCATCTATGCTAATTATTCGGGCGAACAAGGAAAAGGATTAAAGATTCCAAATCAGGCTACGCAACAATCGTACGTTTCTCAAAATATGGTTTTGATGCCTCGATTGACTTTTGTGAAGGAAAAATTAACTCATTTTCATACTCTAATGGCAAACCGTCAATGGATGACAGACAAAAATCCAAATACAGCTAAGTTGACAGAATATCAAGTAGACAACTTAAACTACAACAGTAATTTCATTTTTAATAAATCTGGATTTATGGTGGGAGTGAATTACTTGCTTTCGATTTTCGATTCTGATGCAAACACCAATCGGTTAAATGGTGTAGGGCTGAATTTAGCGAAACCATTTTTTCAAAATAAAATGAATTTGAATCTGTCTGCAAATGGAACGCAGCAAAAGTTAAATGGGGAGCATTTTGCCGATATACTAAATATTACTTTACAAGATACTTACAATTTTAATCAGCATCACGGATTGACTTTGAGAGGCACTTATCTTGATAATACATCAAAAAATACAATAGGAATTTCATTTAAGGAATACAATATAGATTTAGGGTATACCTATACATTTTAAACTAAGAAACTATGAAAACTAATTTCAAATTTTTAAACTTCGTTTTGTTGCTTTTAACACAGTTTGTATGGTCTCAAGCAACACCAACTGTAAATGTTACAGTACAGGTTTTGCCTCCTTATTCTACCTATTTGCCAGACTATGTTAATAGCTCAAATAAGGTGTTGCTTACACTTATGTCATACACAAATGCGAGTGTGAAATTGAAAGCGACAATTACTGGAGATAATGGGATTACCGTAGCTACTTCTGATAGTTACAGACCTTCAACACCATTACAACTTACAGCTTATCAATCAAAAATCCTTACTGGTTTAGATTTGAGAAATTATCTAGAATTTAATTCGGTAACAGTAAGCGGAATTAACAAAAACGATTTATTCAGAGGTTCTGGAATTCCCGAAGGAAATTACACACTGTGTGTACAGGTTCTTGATTATAACACTGGAGCTCCTTTGAGTAGCCCTGAACCTTTAGGATGTAGTAATTCATTTAATATTGAACAGATTACACCTCCACAATTAATTAGTCCACAATGTAATGAGCCTATTACCATGACAGGAACAACTCAAACGGTTATTTTTTCATGGTTACCATCAGCAGGAGCACCAGTGGGAAGTCTATACAAACTGAAGATTGTTGAGCTAATTCCTGCTACTCGTAATCCAAATGAGGCGATGAATAGCGCTACCACTCCAGCTTTCTTTGAAACAACTACAAGCTCTTATACGTATGTGTATGGCCCGGCTCAACCTCAGTTAAAAAAGGGTAAAAAATATGCGTGGCGTGTGACTTTACTGCCTGCAGGAGCAAGAGGAGGAACTCTATTAAATACTCAAAATAAAGGAAACAGTGAAGTGTGTAGTTTTGAATACAAAGATGTACAACCTTATGTACCCCCAACAGAGAGTCCTGTGTCAAATGGTATAACACTTTTAAAACCTACTCAGGGAGAAAAAATAAATAATGGTTATGGTTTAGAATTTTCTTGGAAAGCTTCAAGTAAACCTGTAAAAAAATACCAGTTGCAGTTTACGGATAGATTTACACAAGATCAGAAAATTACTAACTGGAATAGTTTGCCTGAAAATTTATTTGATCTACCAAATAGCTTTTATGCTAGTAAAGACGTAGGTCTGAGTCTTACACAAACATTACCTCCTTCGTTTACAACTGGCAATGGAAAAATTGCTTGGAGAATTGTTGGTATGGACAGTCAGGATAAAATTATTGACAAAAGTGCTATTTCTATTTATGAAGTTGTAGATGCACCACTTAGCGACAGAATAAAATTAATAAGTCCAACTAGTGGAAAACAAATTTCAGGAGGAGAAAACTTAACTTATTCTTGGACAGCTTCAAAGAAAAAAACAGTTAAAGAATACTTTATTCAATGGAAATACATCAAAAACAAAAATGATGTAAGCGAAAAGTTGTTTTCTGATACCGATTTTAATGGAGCGATTGGACCATTTACGAAGACTGAATTTAGCTTAAAAACTCAGGTGGATCAATCAAAAAACATGATGGCTTGGAGAGTTGTAGGAGTTGCCAATGGAAAAACGATTGATAGTAGTTTACCTGATTATGTAGAATTTGTAGAAGATACTTCCGAATTAGTAAATCTAAAAGCATTAGCCATTAATGACTATGTAATTCAAATCACTAAAGTGAATGACAAAAACCAGGATTCTTTCGCAGGACAAGGTAAAATAATACTTTGGGAAGGAGGACCAGAAGCGACAGTATGGTTCAAAGATTTAAAAATCCGCCCTATTACGTATTTTCCTAAAACGAAAACCTATGCTTGGGCAGTGGTGAGTGGAAGTATTGACATGCCGGCCAACAAAGCATTTGCCTTTTCTTCGGATAAAGTAAAACTGTATACCGATAAAAATTGTGAAGGCGAATTCCATTTGCAATTTAAATCCATTTCTTTCAAAGCTGACTTAAAAGGAACTGAAGATGCTACTACAAAATTGTTTAAAATCGATCAGGATTTGGGGAAATCGACCGCTCAGGTAACGTCAAAATGGTATTCAAATTTCTTTATTTGGCAAACAGGTTCCTCAAGTTCTAATCAGCAATATGTTTTTGATTCTTCTGCAGAAGGAACAGTTTCGATGTCTTATAAAGAAAGATTGAATGGTCAAATTATCATGAAAAATCAGAAAATGACCAACCTTGAGAATAAAGGAATTGAAGTTAATTTTGCTAATGTAGATGGAATTAAAATGATTGTTAAAGGCTTAATGGCAAGAACTGAATTGAGTGGAGATGTGAGTTTTCCTAAGGCAAGACCATTTCAAGCTACAATGACTGCATTGCATGTTCCATTTAAGCAACAACCTAATTTAAATTTCCCGCATACTTTCGAAGCTCCTTTACAATGGAAATTGAACGGTGATGGTTCGGTTTGGGCAAATGTACAATCGACTTATGTGCATTTATCTGACGAGGGTCAAATTGATAAAAAA
>CAMLKV010000095.1 GCA_946480635.1 uncultured Flavobacterium sp. | reverse complement strand
TTTTAACCTATTCTGACCGAAGAAATGACTAACTACCCAATAACTATTGACCAAATACACGAAGCCACAAACGGCGGTTTAGATATTTACACAAAGTATTTATCTAACCTACCAACTGGGGTTGAAAACGGTAAAAAAGCCTTTAAGTTTAGAGATACTGAAAGAACTCCAAGTAGTTACTTACGCAAGTCGCCTGAAAACATTTATTTCTTGGTTGATTTTGGAGGTAAAAGTTATTCTCCAGTAACTTTTGTAAGTGATTATTTTAATATCGGTTACGGTCAAGCAATAAGTAAAATTGCAGATGATTTTTCACTAGCAACAAAATCAGTTTTTTATAAACCTGAAGTTGAGTTTAAAGATACTGATTTAGAGGTAGGAACTTTTAAAATTGTTGTAAAAGAAAAAGTAAAAAATACGGCTGTTTTGGGTCGTTTCGTTGATAATGTTATTTTTTCTGAATACAATTTTTATGAAGTTGAGAGTTACGAAAAAGTATTCTTTTCTGAAAAAACACAACGTAACACAGTTTTACGAATTACTGCAACTGATAATTATCCTATTTTCTGTTATTCAGACAACCTAGAAACTTGGGCAAAATTATATGAACCTAAAGCAATAAAAGACGCAAAAGGGAAAAGCACCAAACACAGTTATTTAGGTAAAAAACCTGAAACTTATGTTCATGGGTTGCAACGTTTATTAGATCAGGTAAATGTTGACTACATTAAAGAAATACGCGAGCGTATTCGTACAGCTGAAACCAAAGAAATAAAAGACGAATACCAAAAAGAACTAAACGAACTACTAATCGATGAAGTTTTTATGTGTTCAGGAGGTTCTGACGGTTTAAACGTTGCTTCATTGGGTAAAAATGCAATTTGGCTTAACTCTGAAAAGGAAAAATTAAGCTATTCAAATTATTTATTACTTAAAACAATCTGTAAAAACATTTACAACATTCCTGATATTGACAACGCTGGTAAAGAATACGGTAACGACTATGCTTTAACGTACTGGGATTTAAAATCGATTTGGTTGCAACCTGAAAAAATGGTTGCTAACGGTAAAGATTTTCGTGATTGGTTAGCTTTTTACAGAAGTTTAGAATTTGAAAAAGTTGTCGAAAAATTCGACTTGCTTAAATCATCTGCATTGCGTTGTAAGTTTTTTGATACTTCAAAAGGTCGTGGTGAAAGCACATCATACAAGCTAAATCTTTCAAACTTACATTACTTTTTAAATGCTAACAACTTCTTTACGTATGTACAGGAGCGCAAACACGTTGAAATTACCAGCATTGAAGAAATTGTTTTTATAAGAGTAGGTAAAAACAATGTTGTACAAATTGTTTCTCCACAGATCATTAGAAATTTTTGTGAAGAATATCTAAAAGAAAAAGGTTGCAACCTAGATTTAATCAACTTGGTTAAATCGTCAAACTACTTTGGAAAAGACAAATTAGAGGGATTAGGACGTATAAAATTAAACTTCAAAAATTGTGGTCGTGATTATCAGTTGTTCTACTTCAATAATCTAGTTGCAAAAGTTACTGCCGATAACATCGATGTAAACCATAAAGCAAACAATGTTTATGCCTTTGATAAAAGTATTGTTTCACACGATATTTTTAAAGAAGATAAGTTATTTGAATACTACCAAGACGCAAACGGAAACAATCGCGTGAATATACTTTACAATAACTGTGAGTATATGAATTTCATTATAAATACTTCTCGTGTTTTTTGGCGCAAGGATTTAGAAGAAAAATACAAAGGCGAAGAAAAAAAGACGGCTAAAGAAAACTACTTCAAAGAAAATCAATTCAACCTAAACGGTTGCAACTTAACTGAATCTGAACAAATCACACAGGAACAACATTTCTTGAACAAATGCTATGGGATTGGTTATATTTTACACCGTTTCAAACGTTCAGATTACGCAAAGTTGCTATACATCATGGACGATTTAGTTAAAGATAGCAATGACGATGCAAACGGACGAAGCGGAAAATCATTATTTACTTTCGGATTAAAGCAGGTTCTTAAAAATTACTTTCAGATAGACGGTAAAGACAAAACAATTACCAACGATAAGCATATATTTCACGGTTTCGACGAAAACAACGAAATGATTGAGATTGAAGATGCAGACATTTATTTAGATTTAAAATTTTTCTATACAAAAATTACAACTGGAATACGTGTAAACCCAAAAAATACAAAGCCTTATGTAGTTGATTTCTCTGATGCGGCTAAAATGGTTTGGACTACCAATTACGGAAAACCTAATCTTACAGGTTCAGACATTGGCCGTTTGCTTTTTGTTTCGGTTTCAGACTACTACCACGAAAAAACAGAGGGATATTTTGAGCAACGAAAAGTTTCTTCAGACTTCGGACACCAGCTTTTTTATGATTGGGATAAAAAACAGTACAACTTGTTTTTCAACTTCCTGATGCAATGCTGTCAATTTTACTTGCAAAACATAAGTAATGAGTTTTCCGCACCAATGGACAATATTGTTATCAATAACCTTAATGCAGGTCTTGGAGATGTGTTTAAGGATTGGGCTTCTAGTTACTTCACAGAAGAAAAGCTAAACGTAAAAATTGTTAAAGAAGAAATTTACGAGGATTACTGTCACACCGCTAAAAAGAACGCTAAAAACGCCCATAATTTCAAAAAAGCTTTAAAAGATTATTGTAACGTTCGTAATCGTGAAAATAAAGATACTGGTGAACCAGCTTGGATTTTTAACCCTATCGATTTAGCCAATTCGCAAGGTCGTTTTGTAATGAATGTTTCAAAGGCTGACGGTAAAAACTCAACTAAAGAATTTATATACATACAAACAAAAACAACATTAAATATTGAAATAAACAAACCAAAGCAAGAAGATAACGGAGTACAAACAGATTTAGATTTTTAGATTATGGAAGAAACAATAAAAATTATTCAAGAAATCGAATTGCGATTAGCAACTAAAAATGATTTTCCGGCAAGCAATGGCAGTCCTATTTTTAATAGTCAACCATATTACTGCTTACAAAGTACTGGAGTTTGTTTTGATAAAAAACTCTATCTATTCAATGAAAATACTGACATGAATACTTTCAAAGAACTATATGCTAACAAGCAAATTTATGTTCCAGTTTATCCTTTTTAATCAAAAAATTAATTATGACAAATACACAACTTAAAAATGAAACAAAAGCCTTTATAAATCATGTTAAATTAAATGCAGATTTAAAAGAACCATTAGTTTTTTGGATTGATCTATTTTGTGGTGCAGGTGGTACTTCAACAGGAATTCATTTTACAGATATTAAAAATATGTTTGTAGCTGCTTGTGTTAATCATGATGCAAAAGCAATTGAAAGTCATGCTGAGAATCACCCAAACACATTACACTTTACAGAAGACATAAGAGATTTTAAAGTAGTTGAAAGACTAAAATATTTAGTAAAAGAATTACGAAAAGAATTTCCAAAATGTAAAATTAAAGTTTGGGCTTCATTGGAGTGTACCAATTTTTCAAAAGCAAAAGGAGGTCAAAGAAAAGATGCAGATAGTAGAACATTAGCTGAACATATGTTTATGTATCTCCTGGAACTTAACCCTGATTACTTTTGGGTTGAAAATGTAAGGGAGTTTATGAGTTGGGGTTCTCTTGATGAAAATGGAAAACCAATTTCAAGAACAAACGGCAAGGACTATATTAAATGGATAGAAAATGTAAAATCTTACGGATTTAGATATGATGCCAAAATATTAAATTCTGCAAATTATGGGGCTTACCAAAGCCGTGAACGTTTGTTCATACAGTTTGCTAAATATGATTACCCAATTGAATGGCCTGAACAAACTCACACAAAGGACAAAGTAGAAAGTTCTTTGTTCCCAATGGAAAAATGGAAACCAGTAAGAGAGGTTTTAGACCTAAATGATGAAGGGGAAAGTATATTTACTAGAAAGAAAAATCTTTCCGAGAATACTCTAAAAAGAATTTATGCGGGTCTTTTAAAATTTGTTGCAACCGGCGATGATGTTTTTACTAAAAGATACAATGGAGGTAAAATAAATCCTGAACAAAAAGTAAATTCAATTAATAAGCCTATGGGAACTATTTGCACAAATGGAACTCATGCTTTGGTGAAATCTGTTTTCCTTAAAAAATACTACTCAGGTCGACCAGAGGGAAAAGTAATTTCAGTAAATGAGCCTGCTGGTACAGTTACAACTGTTGGAGGTCAAGCAATAGTAACTGCTTCACATCTTTCTACTTATTATGGAAACTTTGGTTTGCACTCAATTGATAATCCCTCACCAACCATAACAACAAAAGACAGAGTTACAAAAATTGATGTAAACTTTATAGATCAACAATATGGTACAGGGGTTGCAACTTCAATTGAAAAGCCAATAGGTGCTTTAACAACAGTTCCCAAATTTAATTTGGTAAAAGCCAAACAATATATTTTCAATCCGTCTTGGGGTGGAAATAATGGAAGTATTGAAAACCCATGTTGTACAGTTGTTGCGAGACAGGACAAAGCACCTCTTTACCTTGTATCAACAGAATTAGGAGAAATAACTATTCCAGTTTACGAAAGTGATTCTGAAACCATGATTAAAATTAAAGAATTTATGGTTAGTTATGGAATTATTGACATTAAAATGAGAATGTTAAACATACCTGAGTTAAAACAAATTCAAGGATTTCCTAAAGATTATAAGTTAATCGGAAACCAAACCGAGCAAAAAAAATTCATTGGAAATGCTGTTGAAGTAAATCAAGCAAAAGCATTAGTTAAAACAAGTTATTTATCTATTCAAGAACACTCTAAAAAACTAAGTTATGCCAGCTAAAAAATCATCAAATCCAACTAATGCAATCATTAACCGAAACTTTGTTATTAAGTATCAAGAAACCGATAAAAAAGGCACAAAACTCATTGGAGCGGGAAAATATTCAACTTTAGTTGGCGAACAACTTAAAATAAAGCATTTTAAGAAAGTTTTAGAGGGTCAGGAGCAACATTACACCTTTTTAATACGAAATCGTCTTAAAATTAAATTTCACTCAAAATAACAAATTTTAGTTTCAATCATCATCAATTAATCATCAGTCAAAAAATGAACTTATCAATTTTAAAAATCACCAGTATAAGAAGTAAAAAAGACTTGCATGACCGCTAAAACAGTAAAAGCCGAAATACAGGAAATAATCAAAAAAAACCGAAATATTCCAGCTACTGAAAAAGAACATAACCAACTACTAAAACCAAAAGAAGTCCTTTTGTTTATTATCGATAATGGCTACCCTAACGGCTATGTTCCTGACGATGAAGTGAAACAAAAAATTGAAGAAATGAAAACCGAGCAACTAAAATTGAAACGTCAGTTGTTTGAGATTGATAAAACGAATAATAACTATTTAAAACTATAATTATGAAACACGCAATTGAAATACTAAAAGCAGAAAAGAAATTTATTAATGAAAATTACACGCATGGAAATTCAAAGTAAAGAAGAATTTCCAGTATAGATGAAGCTTTAAATGTTCTTGAAAATACTGAACAAATTAAATTTTCATTTGATGATTATTCAAAATCAGAAATTAAAGATTTGGTAAAAGTAAGTAACTGTCGAGATAAAATTTTAGAATTAATAATGTCTTCAGATTTACACGAGGATATAGTAGAATATCTAGTGAAACCATTTGAAGAATTACTAAAAAACAACGGAGTTAACTTAATAGAATATGACGTATAACGGTTCTCGGCTTTGTCGTCGTTGCGACTTATGAAAACTAATATTAATTTTTTAAACTAAACGAATATGAAAAACGATAATTCCACTAAACAAAGCAATGCGTCAAAACCGATGTTAGCAAATCGGCTACCTAAAACGTATGTTCTTACTGTTTCAGAATTTTTCCCAAAAACACACAAAAAATCAGGCATAGAAACTGGTTTTATCAGAAAAATATATAGCAAAACCAAAATTCATACAATACGTGGAAACTATTTGTTATGGAAAAAAAGATTTGAAGAAATAGAAAAAGGTAACGCGGTTTTGTCATTAAGAAAATGGGAAGGCAAGCCTTATAATTCTAAGCAAATAGAATTTTTAATTTTAAGCAAAGCGTCTGGAATTAGCGTTCAAAAAATAGAGTTTGAAGAAGATAAAGACGGTGTTTGCTCCTTAAAATATCCAATTATAAATAATAGAGCAGAACCTAACGTTGAATTATTAGCTGAAAATGATGGATTGACCTATTCTGATTTTAAAGAATGGTTTAAAGATTATGATTTAAACGAACCAATGGCGATTATTCATTTTACCGACTTTCGTTATTAGCTGTTTGCTAACACCAAGATTGACGACGTTTTAATGTCGTCAATTGACTGTTATGCGAAGTTGCTTGCAATTTCGCAACCTAAATAGTTGCAACTAAATTATAAATTATAAAGACTAAAATCATGAAAACAAAAAAACACGCGATTTTTTATAGCTTAATGTTTATTTGGCTTTGCATAAATTTTGCATTATACATCTATTCTGGCATTAAATATTTGATTATTTCAGATCATATTTTTTGTATCATTTTTATGATACTGGTAGTATTAAAACACTCCATTAATAAATTTAATAATTGGTTAGAAAGTCCTTTATAATTTGTTGTATCTGATGAAAAAAATAGAAAAATCTCTTGTTGCGTTCGCTCAATTTCTTGACAAATATTGCCCTAATTATTTCACACTTATAATTTTTTTATGCTGTTTTTGGCTTGCTTATATAATTTACAAGCACAGAAAAAAAGACGTTGACGATATTAAAGAGCAAAAACTTTTTGACAACTGGTTTAAAAACCCAAATAGTTGCAACTAAAGTTTTTAATCACTAAAAGAGCTATAAAGACCACCTAAAAACTACCAAGACTTACCAAAACTTACCAAGACTACCTAAAACTAAACCTGCAACAAAAAAGCAACTCAAATTTGTAACTCAATCATCAGTTACAAATAAGGCATAGTGAGTAATTTTTTGTTTAGAAAAGTCCAAAACGGCGGTAAGTATAACGCTCTCATTCCAAATTCAGCTTGTGAAAAAGTTGCTTTCGGTGAGGGCGATACTTATTTGTCGGTGCAACTAATCGTAAAACAAATATTGCAACACAATTGGCAACTTGAAAAAGTTGCAAAATTGCTTAACAGAAACGAACTAACTGCAACGCTTTCCGCAATACATTCATTTGCATACAATCACTTTCAATACAAAGCAGACGGCAAAGCACAACTATTACGCTCACCAGCTTGCGCATGGAAAACACGTTACGACGGTATAGATTGTAAAAGCTACACAATTATAGTAGGTTGCTTGTTGGCACAACTTGGGTTGCGTTATTACATACGCAAAATAAAACAACCAACTTTTGAACCTGAAGAATTTACACACGTTTACGTGATTGTTCCAGTAAATCAACAAACTGGAAACATACAGGACGGCTACTATACTATCGATGCAACTTTACCAACAATGGTAGAGCCAAATTTTATTGATACAAATGATACTTATATGGATAAATTACCGCATTATGGTTTAAATGGATTGGCGAGTAGCGG
>CAMLKV010000094.1 GCA_946480635.1 uncultured Flavobacterium sp. | reverse complement strand
TTTAAAATCTAAACCTAAAGCCTGCGAAATTGTATTCACCATAAGTGTTTTAGCAAGCCCAGGAACCCCAACCAATAAGGCGTGTCCTCCCGAAAAAATACTCAACACAATTTGATTAACAACTTCTTCCTGACCAACAATAATTTTTGAAATTTCTTCTTTAAGCTCTTTTTGCTTTTGAACTAAATTTTGAATAGCAGCAACATCAGACATCTTGGAATATATTTAAATTAAAAAGAGTTAGCTTATACTTTGATAAAACTAACTCTTTTCTCTGAATTAATAAAATAATTATTTTTTTAACCAGTTATTGGCAAACTCGCAATCACGGTATTCTCCGTTAATTTTAATATGAGTTTCTTTAATTTTTTCTGTAGTCCATTTAGCAATTTCTTTTAACTGCTTTTCTTTTAATGCGAACTCTTTTAATCGAGTATAATCTTTAGAGTAGTCTGCAGTATGTTCTTCAAATTTATTTTTAACAGTCATAATTTTGTAGAACTTTCCAGTAGGCTCTTCATCTATAGTTGGATACGAAACCTCACCGTCTTTTAAATTAGCCACTACGCTATATAAACTTGGATCCATTTTTGTTAATTCGAAACGCTTGTCCTGTGTTTTAGGATTTGTTAAAACCCCTCCATCGTTTTTTGTCTCTTTTTGATCAGACATTGTACGAGCAGCTTCCTCGAAAGTGATTTCTTTATCTACAATTCTTTTTCTAATTAACTCGATTTTTTCTTTAGCTGCCTTCATGGCTTCTTCTGAAACTTTTGGAGAAATCAAGATATGTCTCAAGTCAACTTCTTGACCGCGAATTTTCTCTAAATAAATGATATGATAACCAAATTCTGTCTTGAAAGGCTCAGAAATCTCTCCTTCTTGCAAACTAAACGCAACATCTTTAAACTCTTTCACAAATTGAGTTTTTCGGTTCATTTTATAGAAACCTCCACTTGAACGAGATCCAGGATCTTCAGAATATAAAACTGCTTTACTAAAAAAGCTAGCCCCGTTTTCCAAAACATCTTTCTTGAATCCTTTTAACTGATCAATTACTTTTTGTTCAGCCTCTTTAGAAACTTGTGGTTTTACAACAATTTGAGCCAATTCCATTTCGGCACCAAAAACTGGCAAATCTTCTTTTGGAATTTTTTTAAAGAAATCACGAACTTCTTCGGGAGTAATCGTAACCCCTTCTACAACTTTTTTTCGCATTTCTGCAGTTAATTTATTGGTTTTGATAATTTCAAAAAGTTCTGTTCTAAAATCCTGCTCACTACTTTTTTTAAAGTACTCAACCACTTTTTCCATCGAGCCTAATTGTTCAACCATATAGCTTACTTGTTCTTCAAGTTTTGAATTAACTTCAGCATCAGTAACCACAATACTATCTTGAATTGCCTGATGTGCAAACAACTTTTCGTCTAAAAGCTGTTCAAACATCTTACATCTTGATATTTCTTTGGTATCAACTCCTTGGGTCTTTAATTCTAAATATGATTTGTCAATATCTGAATCTAAAATTACATAATCACCAACTACCCCAATAACCCCATCAACCTTAACCTTCTTATCTTGGGCATGTCCCAAAAAAGAACTCATTAAAACCGCAATGATTACGCTTATTTTACTTTTTAAAATCTCCATTCTTATTATTTATTTCTCTCTTATTTTTTCATTTCTGTTTTTAACCTCGTAAAAACATCCTGATTAACTGAAACTTTGAATTCTTTTTTAAGTTCAGAAACCCAATTATCTTCTAGATATTGCTGATAATCGTTAATTACCCTTCCTCTTGCTTCATCTAACGTTTTATTGCCTGCAGGTAATACTTTAAGTACATTATTTACAAAATAATGTTCTTTATCTTTATAAACATCTGACAAGCCTTCTTTTAGTTCTAATCCTTTAGGGAAATTTTCACTTCCTTCTTCAAAAAATTCTTGTTTAATCATGATGTCAACGATACCATTCTTGTTAAACTTTTCTTTTATTGCTTCAGCGGTAAGACCTGATTTAATCATTTTACGAGCTTGCTTTACAACATCTTCCTTAGTAGACGATGCTATTAAAACATCTCCTCTTTTTTTCCATTGATATTTGGTTTTGTTAGCATCATAATAGTTTTTAAGACCTAAAGAATCTTGTTTAGCCTTGTTCCAAATTTCTTTTTCCATTAAATCAAATAATAGCAAACCATCTCTGTACTCTTCTACCACATTAGCAAAGTCAGGGAATTCATTTTCTAAATTTTCGTTATAATAAAGATTTAATTGACTGTCAACAAATTTTGAATACAAATTATCAATTAACTTTCCAAATTGCTTTATTTTGTATTTTCCTTTTTTGTTGAGACTCAAGTTCTCTCAAAAAAGGTACTGCTCTTATCGATTTATTTTCGATCTTAAGCAATTCAATATTAAAATCCTTTAAATCAGTTGGCAAAGTCCATTTTTCTTGATAAAAAGCATCATTCACAACACTTTTAACTTTAGCTAAAGTTTTAGCATCTGTCGTTACTTTATATTTTTTACGTAATTTTTCAGTCAAAGAATTTGTAATCAACCTAGAGCGATCATCTTTGCGTATTTTAGTATCCAACTCACGCTCCATTTCTGATTGACTTTTTATTGGATGCTTTTCTATTAGTTTCACAATATGCCAGCCAAATTGGCTCTCAAATGGTTTAGAATAATCACCAACATTTTCTAATCCAAAAGAAATGTTTTCAAATTCTTCCGAACTTAATTGTCCAGCTGCAAATCTTGGAAGTACCCCTCCTCTTGGAGCTGAATTTTTGTCTTCAGAAAATTGATTTGCCAAAGCCTCAAAATTTTCACCTTGCTTTAATTTAGCATAGATTTCTTCGATTGTTTTCTTTGGTTTATCAACTTCAGAAGGACTATCTGTTGTAACTGTAGGTTTTAAAATCATAATATGAGCTACAGTCACTTCACCCTTATTATCACGAATATCTTTAACTTTCACTAAGTGGTAACCAAATTTGGTTCTTACTGGCATTGAAACTTCACCCACTTTAGTTTTATAAGCAGCAGATTCAAAAGGATAAACCATTCTAAATGCCGTAAAATAACCTAAATCACCTTTATTTTCTTTTGCTGACGGATCTTGAGAATATTTTTGAGCTGCTGTTTCGAAGTTTTCACCAGCAATAATTTTTTTTCTAATATCTACAGCTTGATTATATGCTTTTAAAGTGTCTGCAGGAGCAGCATTTTCATCAACAGTAATTAAAATATGAGATGCTCTTACCTCTTTCAACAAGCGTGCATAACCTTCATCAATAAGTGCTTTTGTCACTTTAGTATCTGAAGTATAATTTTTTGAAAGTTGTGTACGGTATGAATTAAGCTCACTTATATATTTTGAATTGTATTGTAATCCTAATTTGTTAGCTTTATTAATTTTTAGCTTATATCCTATGAATAACTCCAAGTATTTATCTAAGTCCTTTTGTGATTCGTCTTTAACTAAATCAATATTCTTGTTATATACCCTTGAAAATTCATCGGTATAATAAGGTTTATCATCTATAGAAAAAAGAACTTCTTTTTTGGTTTGCTGCGCAAAAGCAATTGCATTAATCAACAAGGCAGTCCCTAAAATCAACTTATTAATTTTCATTCTTCTGAAATTATTTACAGTGGTTTTGGTTTGTTTTTTTAAATAACGAACAAAAATAACAATTCGCTTACATTATACAAGTAAATTACAATCTATTAACAATATTTTAGTCAAACGAAAAAGGCATCATTTTATTGATGCCTTCAAAATTTTATTAAAAATTGATTTACATTTCAAGAATAATGAATTCACTTCTACGATTCATTTGATGTTCTTCTTCAGAGCAGTTCACTCCATCTGCACAACGATTAACTAATTGGCTTTCTCCATATCCTTTCCCTGTTAGCCTCTCTTTTGCTATTCCGTTTTTAATTAACCAATCAATTGTTGATCTAGCTCTTGCATTGGACAGTTTCTCATTATATGATGTTGTTTGACGGCTATCAGTATGTGATCTCACATCAACTTTCATAGTGGGGAATTGATTCATTATTTCTGCAATTTTTGCCAAATCTGCTTGAGCATCAGTTCGGATATTTGATTTATCTAAATCAAAATAAATAATTTTGATGTTGAATGTTTTTGCTAAATCAGTTCCTGGTTTAATCTCTTTAAGCTTTTTACTTATTGCAATTGGAAGATCTTCTTTGCCCGCAGATTCAGGAATTGTAAGATTTGCTTCTTTTGTTTCATAATCTATTCTTTCAACTCTTACATAATATTTCTGACCACATTTAACCTCAAATTGATATGCTGCTTTTTCATCTGTAGTAACTTTAGAGAGCAAATTGAATTTATCATCAAACAAAGACACTTCCGACCCTGGCAAAATAGCACCATTTTCTGCATCGGTAACAATTCCTGTCAACTCACTTTTACAAACAAGAGGCTCTTTTTCTATAAAACTATAAATATCATCTAATCCTTTTCCTCCTTTTCTATTTGAAGAAAAATACCCTTTACGAGTAGCATTATCAATAATAAAAGCAAAATCATCCATGGGACCATTAATTGGTGTTCCTAAATTCATAACTGGACCAATTGAACCATCTGGATTGATTTTAGTTACAAAAACATCCAATCCACCCAATCCTTGATGACCATCTGAAGCAAAATATAATTCATTATCTTGTGTAATAAAAGGAAATGTTTCTCTTGCTTCTGTATTGATTTCGTTTGATAATTTTTCTGGTGTTCCGTATTGATTGTCTCCTAAAATGGCAACTTTAAAAATATCTGATTGACCATTAGTACCAGGCATATCAGAAGCAAAATATAATGTTTTTTCATCAGGACTTAAGGCTGGATGGGCTACACTATATGAATTACTATTGAAAGGTAATTCGGTGACATTTTCCCATTTTCCATCACTATTCAAAACAGCTTTATAAAGTTTTAAATTTATTATCTGCTTATCATCTCTTCCTATTTTCCCTTCGGTATAATTATTACGAGTAAAATAAACCGTTTTTAAATCTTTTGTAAAAACTGGAGTATCTTCATGAAATTTAGAATTGATTGTTTTTGAAAAACGTTCAGGATTTATTAAATCACTCTCTTCTGTTCTTTTAGACACATAAAAATTTGTAAAAGACTGATTCGTCCATCTGGTTTGAACACGTGCAAAACCAGTAGTATCTCTAGAAGTTGAAAACACTACTTTATCTCCAAAGAAAGCTGTTCCATAATCTGACTTACGAGTATTTACACTTGTGCTTTTTACTTCATAACGTCCAGAATTTTTATCAATTACTTTTTTATAATCTCTTTGCTTGTTATACAAATTAGCACGAATATCATTTGTGGATAGCTTATAAAATTTATCTAAAAATTCATCCGCTTTTTTGTAATCTTCGGTTGACTTCAAAGTTTGTGAATAACGGTAATAATATTCAGGTTGAACAGGTTGATTCAGCGCAAACAATTCTGTATACCATTTATTGGCCTCTTTCAGATTTGCATTGAAATAATAAGAGTCTCCTAATTTCTGAAACAACTCAACAGATTTATATCCTTTCTTAGCTACTTTCAAATAAGTTTCGGTTGCATCAATATAAGCCAAGTCCTTAAATTGGGTATCTCCTTTTATAATTTTTGTTTGTTGCGCTTGAATCTGTAATCCAAATACTAAAGCACATATAATATAGATTTTTTTCATACTACAATTTTTAAAAGAATCTTGGAGAAACTACTTTATCAAATTTTCTAAATAATTCATATCTAAGAAAAATCTCATGTGAACCTGAGTTAAAGTTCCCTAATCTTGTTGTTTCTTTATCATAAGCATAACCAATCATCCAAGAATCCGAAAGTTGAAAACCAGCCATCGCACTTACTGCCGCACTCCATCTATAAGCTGCGCCAAGTGTAAGTTTATCGAAGAATAAAAAGTTGGCAGACAAATCTACCTGCAAAGGAGCGCCTTGAACCACTTTACTTAAAACCGAAGGCTTAAATTTTAATTCTTTACTTAAATCGAAAACATGACCAGCCAATATATGAAAGTGCATTCTTTCACTAGCAACATACTGAATATCATTATCATAATAATGGTTTTCTAAAATATATGGTACTGAAACTCCTAAATAGGTTTTATCAGAATACCAATATAAACCAGCTCCAACATTAGCAGAAAATCTGTTATCAATATTTTCTCTATTCAAGTTGTCATTTGGATTAAACAGCTTAACTTTATTAAAATCAACATTAAACATATCAGCCGTTCCTTTAACACCAAATGCTAATTTGAAATTTTCAGAAGTGGGAACATAATAACTTAAATCAACAGAAATAACATTATTATCAGAAGGACCTAATTTATCATTTACAAAGCTTACTCCTAATCCAAATCTTTGAGAAATTCCTAAAGGCGAGCTTATTGTTGCAACATTAGTTACTGGAGCACCCTCCAATCCTACCCATTGTGTTCTGTGCATTATCAAAGCACTCAAAGAACCTCTTGAACCAGCATAAGCAGGATTAATATTAGCAGTATTATACATGTACTGTGTATACTGAGCTTCTTGCTGCGCAATTGCGAAGAAACTATTCAGTAATAATCCTAATATAATTAATCTTAATTTCATAATCATTTTTTTAAAATTCTTCAGATATCAAATAATTATCTGTTTATATATAAGTATCCTGCTTTTTCTTTTGTTTCTCCATTGTCTTTTGTATACCTAACAATGTAATAATATGTCCCTTCAGGTAAATTATCATCCTTAGTTATTGTTGTTCTTCCTCTTGATTTTCCGTCAAAAGAAACATCGGTATTATTATACTTTTTAGCTTGATAAACTAAAACTCCCCATCTGTTATAAATTTCCACAGTATTGTTAGGATACTTATTTATTCCATCAATATAAAATATATCATTATCTCCGTCATCGTTTGGAGTCATATGCGTATAAATATCTATTTCTTCAATAGTATTAACAATAACTGTTACTATTGCTGTTGAGCAATTAGTTGGATTTAAAATCTCACAAATTGTGTAAGTTATCTGATATGTTCCAGCAGGCGTTCCTGGATTTACATCGACTGTACCATCAGGGTTCAACACAATATGACCAGTAGGATCTGGAACATCAATAGTCAATGTAACTTCACTTAATCCTGTAGGATTGCCATTTAAAGTATCATTTGCAAATACATCAATAACTGCAGTTCCACCATTTGATCCTGATTCCATTGTATGTGAATCATCATTCGCATCGATTACCGAAGCCGCAACCGTTACAACACTTATCACTGTATCACAGTTCGATGGATTAGTTACCTCACAGATAACATATTCTACATTGTATGAACCTGCAGGAGTATTTGCCGCAACAGTTACTGTACCGTTAGGGTTTAATGTAAGTCCTGTTGGAACACTTACTGGTGTTAATACTACCTGTCCAGGATTCGTGCCGATAACTACTGGCGTACCGTTTAACGTATCATTCAACACAACAGTTGGTGTTGTACCTCCCGTTGTTCCATTGATTGGACCATACGTCTCCGTTACTGCATCGATTACAGAAGCTGCAACCGTTACAACACTTATCACTGTATCACAGTTCGATGGATTAGTTACCTCAC